>RGYX01000073.1 GCA_010031845.1 Verrucomicrobiota bacterium | reverse complement strand
GGACACACGCATCCCTTGACCGCCACGGGTATCACGAACGGATTGGTCGATGCGATTGAGTTTTCACAGGCCAAGGATTTCCCATCCTTTGCCCGGAGCCGTCGCCAAGCCTGCCGGGTCCCGGAGCTCCTCTCCCGCGCCCTCTACGACTGCTTCTCCAAGGACGATGCTTTCTCCAACTCGCTCCGTCGGGCGGTTGTTTCCCTATGGCGGAGTGATGAAAAGGAAAGAGATCGCACCATGGGGTTGCTGATGGGGAATGGTCGATCCTTCCTGACCTTTGCCGGTCCTTTCCTGAAAGCCTTGCTCGGGGCCTGGAAGGGACGGGATCAGTCGACCACCATGGCTGCGGATTTGGCTTCGATCGCCAGTTGGATTCGGTTGCCCATGGCTTATGCCATGGCGGGTTGGGTTCGCTCCCGCGCTTAAATTTCTTTCGCTGATTCAGCCGCCAAGTAGGAGGCAAAGGCCTTCAATGGAAAAGCCCGCTTGTAGTGGTCGTAGCGAATCAAGGTGGTCCGGTAAAATAGTCCCGGAATGGGTTGTGGTGGAAAATCTCCGTCCGGCTTTTGGGTCTTACATAAAAACTGCAGCCCGCGTTGCACGGCCAAATCCTCCTTGGGGCCACTGGCCAGAAGGGCCATGACCGCCAAGGCGGTTGGCTCCACCAGACCATGAGAGCTGGGGATCGGTCTGCGTTTCACACAAGATTCGGGATGTTCGCCCCAACCGCCGTCGGGGAGCTGTTGCTTCAGCAGGAAATTTCTTCCCCTGAGAATCCGTGGATCACTCTTCGAAAGACCAGCCGCTCGCAAACCGGGCAGGGCAAACGAGGTTCCATAATTGAAGCAAATGCCCCAAACCGCCTCCCAGGAACCGTCCGCTTTCTGGGTTTCTGTCAAATAACGGATCCCTTCGCTCATGGCTTGGCTCACCCGTGTGGATTCCAAGTCGGGAAACTTTTCCCGAATGAGAGCCAAGGCGGAAAGAACCGATCCGGTGCACTCGGCAAAGGAGTGATCGACCATGATATCGGCAAAAACATGGGACGCGTTGAAGATTTCGATCCAGAGCGGGCCAACGACACGATCGCAACTGCCCCAGCCTCCATCGCGATTTTGATAACTCAGGATAAAACGCACCCCGTTTTCAATCACCTCCCGGGGGGTGGCTTGCGGAAGAAAAGGCTCTGCCTCGACCAAAGCCAAAAGACTCTCGGCGGTGCAATCGGCAATGGACCATCCGTTGCGCCTTTCGCTGAAGGGCCAACCCCCTTTCCGGGGTAGGCGATGATATCGGCGAGGGTTGGGAAGTTCGCTCACCACCTGATTTTCCGTCAAGTAGCGACAGCCCCTGCGGACCATCGGTTGGGGGACCATTTCCCGCGGAAGGTGGTTGGCCCCTTGAAGAGTGAAGGCGGTGTCCCAGACCTTGGAGGAGGTGAATCCTTGGCAGGCGGTATGATCAGGGTGCTCCCAGAGGTAACGAGGTAATTCCTCCCAGCTTCGGCGAAGGCGTTCAGGCTGGTTTTCGATGAAGTGGACCAAGGTGTTGTAGCAGGCATTGACCGGGGCCTGCCGAACGTAATCGGATTGCTCGTCCTCGTAGCAGATATGTTCGTAGGCCAATTTGAGGGCTTTTTGGCGGATCCAAGACGGAATCCATTTCTCCAGATGGCGGACAAGGGGGAGGGACATCCTCAGTGGAAAACTTTCTCGAACGATGTGATCGGTTGGGGCCAGATCGGCCCGGTGACGGGGCCAGTGAATCCGATCGAAGCCCTGAGGAAAAAGTTCCGTCCGGATTTCTTGGAGGCGTGGGTCGAGGGGGGCTTGCCACCGTCGGCCATAAAAGTAGGCCATGGGAAGATAGACCACGCGGACGTAGCCGGAAATGTTGATGGGTTGCAGGGGAAACCACTTGGGCAAAAGGTAGAGTTCGGGAGGAACCGGACTGACTCCGGACCAGTCGTAGAGATTGAGGATGGACAGGATGAATTTTCCCCAAGCCGCCGCTTTGACGGGGGTACCCATGCGGTGGATCCATTCCCTGAGTTTGGCCAGCTCCGGTCGATCGGCTTTTTCGCCCAGCAGACGCAGCGCGGCGTAGGAGATCGAGCTGGTGAAGACCGCCCCGCGGACCGACTCCTCGTGCAGTCCAATGGATCCGTCGGGGAGCTGGGGTTTTAGCAGCCCGGCGACCAGTCGGCTTCTGGCACTTTCCGAAACCGGATGCCGAGTCAGGTAAGTGGTGATGGCGTAGAGGGGGAGGAGGAAATTGGGACCGGTGTAAGGGACCAACCAACTACCATCCGCTTCCTGCGTCTTCTGAAGGAATCCCAGAAGACGTTGGGCGGATTCGGAAACGGCGGGGCGAAGGGTGTCTCCAACGCTCATCAGGCAGAACCCATTCGTTTGATTCGATCCGTGGCCTGTTCCCGGAATTCGTTGATCAAGCCGGATACAAATTCCGCAAGCGAGGGAGCCCCGGATTCGAGTAGGGGGAGGAGGTCCAGTGCCAAGACCACTTCCTGTGCCTGATCGGGGGAATAGGCATCGGCAAAGGTGGCTTGAGCGCGGCGACGGCCCGCGGCGGCCAGATCATAACGTTTGCCCCCCTCCACCTGGGACCGAAAACAGCGAAGCAAGGAAGGGCCGAAATCCTCCGGGGCGGGGCAGGAGAGCCGGACGATTTTGGAGGATGGAACCCAGTCCAAATCTCCCCAAACCTCGCATCCGTAAATCTCCTTGGGCCGCGAGGATGCGGGAAGTTGGCGGAGAGCCGCCAAGGAGGCGGATAAGACGGCAAGGTGGGTTTCGTGACGATCGGCGGGATTGTGCAGGTACAGCACCTGGGGCGCGGTGGCTTTGAGAATCTGGAGAAGATCCCCCACCAGAGCGGGGTTAGGGCCGTGACGAATTTCCGCACTGGGAAAACCCAATTGGATCACCGAGGCATACTGTCCCAACTTTGCGGCCTGGCGTTGCTCCTCTTGCCGGAGACGAATGAGCTCTTGGTCGGGGGTTTGGGAGTAAGATCCGGAACGGGGGGCTCCAGCGCCATTCGTGACCACCACCCCGGAGAACCGTTGGGTGGAATGATTCAAACAGGCGGTGATGCCCGGGAAAGCAAGAATCTCCAGATCGTCGGCATGGGCCCCGATCCCTAAATGGGTGGTGGTGGCCAGGGTCTGCTGGGAGTTTCCTTTTTGCGGCAGAAAAAGATCAGCACCGGGTTGTGAGAATTTCATCGTGATGATTTAGCCGGCTTTTCCCCAAACACCCAGAAGGAGGCAAAGACATAATTGAAAAGGGATCCCGTGGCAACGGCCACTCCGTTAAGCACGGCCGTCTCCACGGGGCGGTCGGCTTGAACGAAAAAAAGGAGGAGGTTGAGGAGGGCGATTTGGATGAGAAAAGCGGAAAGGGCGGCCAGATAGTATTGGCCGGCTTGTCTCCAGGTGGGCGGCCAACGGCGGAAGGTCCAAGCGGCGTTCAGGAGATAATTGACCCCACAGCAGATGACCCACGCGGTAATGGCGGCCAAACTGGCGGCCATGTGTCCTCCGGGGTTAATGTCATGAATTCGATCGGCCAAGGAAAGGAAAGCCAGAACGAGCAGGGTGTTCAACACCGTGCCCAGTCCCCCGACGATGCCGAATCGGAGAATCTTGCCGACTTGGCCGCCCAGGATGCCGCCAAGTAAACGAGGCCGTGGGGAAAAAGGTCTAGTGGAGGGCATAGGGTCCGATTGTGTAGGGAATCAGGCCAATCGGCAAATGGGTTGAACAAAAAAACGGGTTGGCCGTCGAAACAGCATGGGATTTTGCCCCCTACCCGGGTTTTCAGAGGAGAATCTCGATTTGAAAGGGTGCGCGCCCTTCGGGGAAACTTTGATCATCCGGGGGGAGTTGACTGAGCCTCCCACCTGGTTTCCTTCTTTTCGGGAGTTGACCATGCGCCTCAAAGGCACGGCGGTGACGGTAATCCTGATTGAATCGGAGCGGGAATTCAGGGATTTGTATTGGAAATGGACGGGAAGAAACGGCGGCCGGGATTTCGTCAACGATCTCATCTTCCCCGACGAGTACGAACCGGGCATCAAACTGGATCTGCAGGTGGATCGTCTACACCCCACGGTCACCGCGGGAAAAATCGTTCCGGAGAATCTTCAGGACCTTGCCGGGCGGGTTTCCGCCTTGGCCTCCTTGGGACTCTAAGTCCAAAAATTGTCGGAGCGGGGTTGGTCTTGGTTGCCTTGGTGGCTTTGGGGTTGGGACGATCCGGAGAATCGGTTCCGTCCGCCAACTTGAAGCCGAAGGGGGATCTTCTCACCTATCAAGGGAAACCCTTCACGGGAACGACCGTGGCCGAATCCAAGGGGCGGAAAACGGAAGTGGAATTTTGGGATGGCCGAATGCATGGACGTTATCGCAGTTGGTATTCCAACGGTAAAAAGGAGAGCGAGGCCTATTTTGAAAACGGCAAGAGGGAGGGAGTGGCGCGGTTATGGAATGAACAAGGGGTCCTGGTGCAGGAAACACGCTTTCGGGAGGGTTTGGCGGATGGAGAGGTGACGGAATGGTACCCCAACGGGAATCTGGACCGTCGAACCGGTTGGCAGAATGGAAAACGAAACGGCAAGGTGGAGACTTGGTACGAGAACGGGAAAAGAAAGGGATTGGGGTTTTTCAAAGAGGGGGAAAGGGATGGTGCTTTTGTGGTTTGGTGGCCCAATGGCAGAAAGCGGTTGGAGAGCAGTTATCTCAAGGGTTTGCCCCACGGGTGGTGGGTGGAATGGGATGAGGACGGGGAAAAGGTGAAACAGTCCTATTTTGTGAAGGGACAAGAGGCTGAAACTCCTCCCAAGAGAGAGTCTTGAACCGGGCGGTGGCCAAGGTAGGATTTTTGGTTCCCAAGCACCCGTAGCTCAACTGGATAGAGTGTCGGCCTCCGAAGCCGAAGGTTGCGCGTTCGACCCGCGCCGGGTGCAGAAGACTCCACCGAACAGGATTGAGCAGGGCGCCAGGCTTCGATATAAGGAATGACCGCTTTTCCGGAGTAGCTCAGCGGTAGAGCGATCGGCTGTTAACCGATTGGTCGCTGGTTCGATCCCAGCCTCCGGAGGCACTCGCTTCGATGATGTTGGTCGAGACTCCGACCGTTCCCCAGTCTCGTTGACCGTCCGTGGATTCCACCAGAACGCGGATTCTGGCCGCCGTACCCCCACGGGAATTGACGATCCGAACCTTATAATCGATCAGCTTCATCTTTTTCAAGGTCGGGAAGGAGGGTAACAGGGCCTTGCGAAGGGCCGCATCCAAAGCGTTAACCGGTCCATCGCCGTGTGCGGTGGTTTTATGCGTTTTTTTGGCTACCCGCACAGTGACTGTGGCTCGACTCGTTTCCTTGGCGTTCGGCCGGGCTCGGGCCACTTCCACCTTGTACGATTCTAACTGAAAAGGTGCGGAAATCTTCTCAAGGGAGCGGCGAACCAAAAGCTCGAAGGAGGCATCGGCAGCCTCAAATTCATATCCCTCTTTTTCCAGTTTTTTGATCTTGGCGAGAATCGCTCGGGTCGCGGCCGATTTTTCGTCCAAGGCGATGCCCAACTCCC
>RGYX01000072.1 GCA_010031845.1 Verrucomicrobiota bacterium | reverse complement strand
CACCTACCTCCGCCCGGAAACCGCCCAGGCCATGTTCGTCCAATTCAAAAACATCCTGGAAGTCTCCCGCAAAAAACTTCCTTTTGGCATCGCCCAGATCGGCAAGGCGTTTCGCAACGAAATCAACCCCCGCAATTTCACCTTCCGCTCCCGCGAATTCGAACAAATGGAGGTCGAATTCTTTGTTCGCCCGGCCGAGGGAAAAAAATGGCTCGAACAGTGGCTCGCCGATCGTCTCGCCTGGTACGAATCCATCGGCATCCCCCGGAAGAAAATCACGGTCTACGACGTGCCGGACAAGGATCGCGCCTTCTATTCCCAGGGCACCTACGACCTGCTCTATGCATTCCCTTTTGGCACCGAGGAGCTCGAGGGCATCGCGTACCGCACCGACTACGATTTGAAACAACACCAGGAAGCCAGCGGCAAGCCGTTGGAATATTTTGACGAGGAGACCAGGGAGAAGTTCATTCCCCATGTGGTTGAACCCAGCGCCGGAGTCGACCGCACCACCCTCGCCCTGATCTGCGAGGCCTACGACGAGGAGGAAGTCACCGATGAAAAAGGCGCCAAGGAAACCCGCGTCGTCCTCCGCTTTCACCCCAAAATGGCCCCGATCAAAGCCGGCGTTTTCCCTCTGCTCAAAAATAAGCCGGAACTCGTGGAAAAAGCCAAAGCCGTCACGGCCACGCTACGCCAGCATTTCCCCGTCTTTTACGACGAGTCCGGCGCCATCGGTCGCCGCTATCGCCGGCAGGATGAGATCGGCACCCCCTTTGGCATCACCGTGGATTTTGAAACCTTGGAAGGCGCCAAGGAGGGTCCGCTGGCCGGCCAAAAGGACACCGTCACGCTCCGCCACCGGGATTCCATGAAGCAGGAACGCCTCCCCATCGCCGAGCTCCTGCCCCGACTGCAATCCGCGCTTGCCTGATAGGCATATGGCGAAAATTCGCCGCCACCGGACGGACCTTCCCAAGGCTTTCGCCGAGGTGGATCTGGATCGGTTGAGTCGTCTGGGCGCTCCCGAGATCATTTACGGGGCCGGGAAAACGGTCGCCCAAATTCAGGCCATCTCCCGGCGCATGCTTTCCCAAAATCAACCCGTCCTGGTTACCCGGTTGGATGAAAGGAAGGGCAAACAACTCCAACGAATTTTCCCGAAAGGCAAATATCACCCCGCCGCCCGCACCCTGTCCCTGAAACCCAAAAAAAGCCGGCCCGTCCGCCGGATGCACTCATTCCGGGTCGCCATTTGTGCGGCCGGGACGTCCGACCACCCGGTGGCGGAAGAGTCCTTTGCCACCTTGGAGTTTTTGGGGCACCGGCCGAGCCGGTTTTACGACATCGGGGTCGCCGGTCTTCATCGAACCCTGCGCCATCTCCCCGCCTTGCGCTCCCAGGATGCCCTCATCGTGGTCGCCGGCATGGAAGCCGCCCTTCCGAGCGTACTGGGCGGGTTGGTCGGTCTTCCCCTCGTGGCCGTTCCCACCTCGGTCGGCTATGGGGCCCACCTCCAGGGGCTGACCGCCTTTTTGGGGATGCTCAATTCCTGCGCCCCGGGCATCACCGTGGTTAATATCGACAACGGTTTTGGCGCCGCCTACGCCATCCATCGCCTGGCCCTTGCCACTCGTCCCCCCTCTTTATCTTAAACTTCATCTTGGCCCTGGAAAATGCCCCCTTCCGTCCCGCTGGCTTCTTGAGCACAATCTGACCCGTGCCCACGATTCTGCTGGCCCAGGAAGACCCCTCCTCGCTGGCTGAATTCACTTCCCTGATTTTGGATTTTTTTCCCGGCACCGTCATCCACCCCATCGCGGATTTCCATGCGCTGCAAACGACCTTGGAGAGCGGCTTTCACGCCTCCGCTCTCCTCACCGATCTGATCTGGTCCGGCGAGGAACGCAGCGGATCCCTCCTCCTCCTCGCCGAACAATACCCCTCCGTTCCGTTCGGAATCCTCAGCCGCTACGATCTGACTCAATCCCTCCCCCCGGCCTACCCCATCCCCCTGCTCCGGGCTGACGACCACCTCCCTCTTGGGGTGGCGGAGCTGATGGAGGATTTTTCCGGTCGCCAATTCGGCCCATATCATCTCCTCTCCCCCGCCGGCCCCCACCCGCTGGGACGTCTCTACTGGGCACGCCACCATCAGCTTTCGCGCGATGTTCAGATCCTCGTCCCACCCGCGGGTTCGACCCGGTTCCCGAAAGGCATCCGGAACTTTGCCCGCCTCAACCATGCCGGAGTCTACTCGCTCTACGAATCCATCCCCATGGGGCAGCGGATCTTTGTCGCGATCGAACCGGTCACGCACCCCACCCTCCTTCATTGGGAAAGCCGCGACCAGAAACTCGATCTGCTCTCCGGTGCCCGCTTGGCCACCACCTTGGGTTCCGTTTTGTCCGAAATGGAGTCGTCCTCCATTCCTGCACGCTTGCTGGGAGCCTATGACTACACCCTCTCCCCCAAAGGCACTCCACGGCTGCGTAACCCCGCCGCCTTCCCGGGCGCCCCCGAGACTTCCTTTCTGGAGAATTCAACGCACCTGGCCGACCTGCTGGAGCCTCTTCTTCCGGACGACTCCAAAAGCCGGGAGCTGCTCGGGATTCTCCGCGATCCGGGCACATCCGCTTTCGATCTCCTCAAGCGTACCCGGGAATTCGAACGCCAACTCGCCGATGTGCAGGAGGTCCATGTCCGGCAGGAGGAGGTCGAGGCGGCCCGCCAAGCCGTCCGGGCCCGGACCATGCGAAGGTGGGCCATCTCCATCGGCTCCATCGCTGCCGTGGGATTCGCCCTTTTATGGGTTTTTGTTCTGCACCACCGGTTCTTCCTCGATGTCACCGCCACCCTTCACGGAGAGGAAATCGCCGTGCCGGCCGGCCAAATGGTCATGGACGGGAAAAAAGTGGACGTCCCGGCTTTCTCTCTCGATCGGCACGAGGTCACGATCGGCGAATATGAGCGGTTCCTGGCCGACCTGCCCAAACAGGATCTGGCCAAACTCCTGCCCAAAAACCGGCCGAACGACCGCAAGTCCCTGGCCTCGTTTGTTCCGGCGGATTGGGAAGAAATGCTCAACCGGGCCCGCAAAAAAGAACACTATCAGGGGCAGGTCATCACCCGCGATACCCCGGTTTTCAATGTGGATTACCTCAGCGCCTTTGCTTACGCGAAATGGAAAGGTCGCCGACTGCCCAAGAAAGAGGAATGGCTTTGGGCCGCTTCCGGAAAAAAAGCCCTCCCCTACCCGTGGGGAACCAAGGAAAACAATCCCGGCATCAACCTCGGCTGTTATGCCGACTCCGGGAAGGTTGCGGATCCGGGATATTTCCATGTCCTGCCGGCCGAATCGAATCCCGCCGATGTCGGGCCCTTCGGACATTTCGACATGGGGGGAAACCTCAGCGAATGGATCAACTCCGTGGAGGTCAATAAATCCGGGAACGCCTCCCCTCCCTTTATCGGCGGGAACTATCTGGATCAGGCCGCCGTGGCCAATGCCAACGCCATCCGTTTTCTCCCCACCGATCAAGGCGACCCCCGTATCGGCTTTCGCACGGCCCGCTGAATGCCGTGAAAATCGTTATCCCCGCCTGATTTTTTCCACCAGTTCGGCTTCCCCCTGGATGGGGAGCTGACAACTCCGCCCCTCGCAGAGAT
Source organism: Verrucomicrobiota bacterium (assembly GCA_010031845.1). GTDB lineage: Bacteria > Verrucomicrobiota > Verrucomicrobiia > Methylacidiphilales > Verrucolacustridaceae > Verrucolacustris. The sequence continues at coordinate 2,012 of RGYX01000072.1, read as the reverse complement.
AAGCCGTTGTTTCCCGGGCCCGGCTCGCCAATCCGCGAACAAAATCACTGGGGTGATCCTCCGTCGCCCGCGTGATCAGCAGGTCCGGTCGGTAAACCTTGGCCGAAACATCCTGCATTTTTTCAACCTCCTCTCCCGCCAGAACCAGTCTCGCGGGGGATTCGGAAAATCTCTGCAGGGCCAGCAGGGCGTGCGGCACCGCTTGGGGCAGCCTTGTCATTCTCTCCCCCAACCAATCCAGAATTCTCTTGGCCGCCTCGATCCATTGCGGCTGATCCGTCAGGTGTCCCAACTCGAGAAGGGCCAGGGCAGCCACGGCATTTCCGCTCGGTTCCGCCCCGTCGTAATCGTCTTTCATCCGGGCAAGAAGCGATCGATCGGCGCTCGACCACAGTCCCCCTCCTTTCGGATCCTCAAAACATTCCAGCATTTTCCCGGCCAGCTTCACCGCGCGGTGGAGGTAGGACGCTTGCAAAGTCGCCTGATGAAGGTCCAGCAATGCCTGCAATACGCCCGCATAATCTTCCAGGAGATGGGCGTCGTCCTTTTTGCCATTCCTCCAACGATGCGTCGGCGTTCCATCCTCCCTGAGAAGATTTCTTTCCAGAAAACCCCAAACTTCCTCCGCGTGCGCCGCATAGGCCCGACCCCCGCCCCATCGTGCCGCCTTCGCATAACCGGAAATCGCCAACGCATTCCAGGAGGTCAGCACCTTGTCATCCCGGCCCGGTCGGATACGTCCCGCTCTCTTCTTCTCCAGTTTGCCGCGGATTCCCTCAAGGCGGATTCCCTCAAGGAGCCTTTGCTCTGCCCGGCTCGGCGCTCTTTTTTGTGCCAGCACATTCCATCCCGGAACCGGATGATGGGGATCCATGAAGTTTCCCTGCTCGGTCACCCCCCAGATTTCCTCAGCCAGTCTAAACTCCTCCTCGTTGGCCGAATCCCGGATTTCCTTTTCGGTCCAGACGTAGAACTTCCCTTCCACCCCCTCACTGTCCGCATCCTCGGCCGAAGCCAACCCGCCACCTTCGATTCTCATGTCTCGCCAGAGGTACCGGTCGATCCCCGCCACCACCTCCCAAGGCCACTCCTCCCCCGTCGCCGCCCCCAACTCCGCATACAACCCCATCAGCTGCCCGTTGTCGTAAAGCATCTTCTCGAAATGCGGCACCGCCCAACCCCCATCCACCGCATAGCGGTGGAATCCGTGTCCAATCTGATCATAAATCCCTCCCAACCGCATCGCCCTTCCCGTATGCCTGACCATTTCCAAAAGCTTTTCGTCCTTTTCCACCCATGACCTCCGCAGAAGAAAAAGCGGCTGGCTGGGCCGGGGAAACTTTGGCGCTCCTCCAAATCCCCCGTGCTTTCGGTCATACTCCTCCGCCAATTGATCCGTCCCCGCGGCCAGGATCTTTTCCGTATCCCCGATGGGATCTCCTCCCGAACCCTCTCCCAACTGGCGGATTCGCTCCGCCAGCTCGTCCGCCCAGCCCACCACCTCCTCGTTTCGATCCCGCCACGCCGCCGAAATCTGCCGCAACGCATCCAGAAATCCCGGCCGCCCATGTCCCCCCGTCGGCGGAAAATATGTTCCCCCGTAAAAAGGTTTTCCCTCCGGTGTGACCCAGATCGATAGCGGCCAGCCCCCCTGACCCGTCATCGCTTGCACCGCCGTCATATAAACCCGGTCCACATCCGGCCGCTCCTCCCGGTCCACTTTCACCGGCACGAAATCGCGGTTCAGCACCTCCGCTACCGCCTCACTCTCAAAGGATTCCCTCTCCATCACGTGACACCAGTGACAGGTCGAATACCCGATGCTCAGGAAAACCGGTTTATTATCCCGCTTGGCCTTTTTCCAAACCGCCTCCCCCCAAGGCATCCAGTCGACCGGATTATGGGCGTGCTGCAGGAGATAGGGACTCACCTCCCCGGCTAAGGCATTGGTCCTTTGACTCATCCCGCCATCCTAGTCCCTCAACTCCCCTTCTTCATCTTAATCTTCATCC
>RGYX01000071.1 GCA_010031845.1 Verrucomicrobiota bacterium | reverse complement strand
CTGATGCCGGTCCGCACGATGGAGCGGATGGCCGGGTTCATACCCGGCGAGTCGCCCCCCGACGTAATGACGCCGATACGTTTGAGCATAGGATTTAGAATAGATAAAAATCCAGCGAGAGGCGAGAGCTTAGGCCTTTAGATTTTTAGTCCTTTGCGATGGAGGAAACGTTGAGGTTTTGAAAATTCCTGCACGGCTACCGACTAAATGACTAAACAGCTAAGCGGGACGAACGGGAGAGGTGGGATCGGAGGAAGAGGTTTTCGAGGAGGCCACGTGCTCGGGAGTGCCCTCACTGATGATCTTCCCCCCGGACTCGCCGCTTTCTGGGCCGATATCGATCAGGTAGTCCGCCTCTGCCAGCACATCCAAATGGTGTTCAATGACCACCACGCTGTGTCCGGAGTCGACGAGGCGGTGCATCAGATCGAGGAGACGTCGGACATCCGCCAGATGAAGTCCCACCGTCGGCTCTTCCAGAAGAAAGAGGTGATGCGCAGGGCGGCGGGCCCGGCCCTTGGCGTGGGCGTGATCGGCGGCGATCTGGGCCGAGGCGAGTTCTGTGACGAGTTTTAGCCGTTGGGCCTCTCCTCCGGACAGCGTCGGGCTGGTTTGTCCCAGTTGAAGGTATCCCAGGCCGGTCTCGGTCAGGAGGCGACAGGGAGTCGCCAAACGTGGATGGGCGCTGAAGAACTCCGCAGCCTGCTCAGCGGATAGGGAGAGGGCCTGTTGGATGGAAATGTCACGGTAGCGAATGGCGAGAATTTCCGGTTTCCAGCGCAGGCCGTTGCACTCCTCGCAACGAACATCGGCTGGAGGCAGAAAACTCATTTGAACCCGAATGGTGCCCGCCCCATCGCATGCGGGGCAACGACCCGGCCCGGCATTGTGGGAAAAATGAGAGGCGGTAAAGCCGGATTGCTTGGCAGCCGGGAGGTTGGCAAAGAGGGCCCGAAGATCGTCCATCAGTCCAAGGTATGTGGCCACGGTGGAGCGTGGGGTTTTACCGATGGGGGATTGATCGACTTCGACCACCCGGTCGATCGTTTCCGTGCCGTGGACCGACTTCCAGCGTGGGTCCTTCTTTTTTCTGTCCGGGGAGGCGGCCGGGAGAAGGATTTCTCGGACCAGGGTGCTTTTTCCGGAACCACTGACGCCGGACAGTGCGGTAAGGCGGTGCAGGGGAAGGGAGACATCCAGGCCATGGATATTGCGGGCCGTGGCTCCTTTGATTCTGATCCAAGGCGAGGAAGCGTCGATCGCGCGGCGTTTGCCCCGGGCGGGATGCCGGATGGGCTCGCCCAAGAGGCGGGCGGTGGCGGATCGGCCTTTGGCATCAATCTGTTTCCAAGTTCCCTCGGCCACAATCTCCCCCCCGTGCACTCCGGCGCCGGGTCCCAGATCGATAATGTGATCCGCGGCCCGCATGGTGTCTTCATCGTGTTCCACGACCACGAGGGAGTTTCCACGGTCACGAAGATTACGCAGAATCCCGAGAAGCTTTTCATTGTCGCGGGGATGCAGTCCAATGGTCGGCTCATCCAGGACATAGAGGACGCCCTGTAAATTGGATCCGAGTTGGGCAGCTAAGCGGATACGCTGGGATTCCCCCCCGGACAGAGTGGGGGCGGAGCGGTCGAGATTGAGGTAATCAAGGCCGACATGGCGGAGGAAGTGGAGCCGTTGTTTGATTTCCGGCTCAATATCCCGGACGATGGCGGTCTCACGTGGGGTAAACCGGAGTTTCTGGAAGAACTTCTCAAAATCCTGCACGGACATGGAGTTGATCTCGGGAACGGTTTTTCCGCCCAAACGGACGGCGCAGGCGACCGGATTGAGGCGGGCCCCTTGGCAGGATGGGCAGGGAAGAAGATCCCCCTCCGAAAGTTCCTCGCGGGCCCACTCCAGCTTTTGCTCCTTTTCCGCCTCGTCCTCGGTATCGACTTCCGGCGGTTTGGCAAAGACGGTGCCGTACCCTTGGCACTCCTGGCACCACCCGTGGGGGCTGTTAAAGGAAAAGAGGCGCGGATCGAGCTCATCAAAGGAGCGCCCGGAACCCGGGCAAAAGAGGTGGTGGCTGTAGATGGTGGATTTTCCCTGGGGATCAACGGCGTAAAGGGTGCCTTTGCCCAAAGAGAGAGCTTGGGAGATGAGAGCAGGAAGATCTTTCCTCTTGGGGGTGACTTGGTCGACGAGCAGGTCGATCTGATGCTCCTTGTACCGATCCAGAGGTTGGAACTTTTCCGGTTCGATCCACTTTCCGTCCACCCGCAGCAGCTTGAACCCTTTTTTGACGGCCCAGCGGGCGACTTCGGTATGGAACCCTTTTCGACCACGAATCAGGGGGGCCAGAAGATCGAGGCGCTTGGCGGTGCGGAGTTGGCGGCGGATCCGTTTGACGATATCGGCGGAAGATTGGCGGATGGCGGCTTCCCCGGTCTTCGGGTCGTGCTGCACCCCGAGTTTGGCGTAAAGCAGCCGCAGAAACTGGTACAGCTCCGTCACCGTGGCCACGGTCGACTTTCGACCTCCGCGGGTGGTGCGTTGTTCAATGGCCACGGATGGGGGAAGTCCGACGATGGAATCGACGTCCGGTTTCTCCAGCTGTTCGACAAACTGGCGGGCGTAGGTGTTCAGGCAGTCGAGATAACGGCGTTGGCCCTCGGAAAAAAGCAGATCGAACGCCAGGGTGCTTTTTCCCGATCCAGAAAGACCCGTGACCACCACCATCCGGTTGCGTGGGATTTTGAGGTCGAAGTTTTTCAGGTTGTGGTGGCGGGCACCCCGCACGGTGATTTCTTCCGGGGCAGGCGTGGTTTTCGATGGGGATGCAGGTTCCTCATGTAGGCGGAGGGACCGGGATGGCTTGTGGGAAAGCAGGGGGGCGAGATAAGTGGCGGTGTGGCTGGACCGGCATTGGGCCACGGTTTCCGGGGTGCCTGCCGCCACTAGTTTTCCGCCTTCCGAGCCCGCTTCGGGACCGAGATCAAGAAGCCAATCGGCATTCTTGATGACGTCGAGATGGTGCTCGATGACCAGCAAGGAGGATCCTTGATTCACCAGCCGGTGCAAGAGCTTGATGAGCAGAGCCACATCGTCGAGGTGCAATCCGGTGGTGGGCTCATCGAGAATCAGAAGGGGTGAGGCGTTGGGCGATATCTTCGGTCCTCTCTTTTTGCCCGCTTTGGGTGTTTCAGCGTCCGTGTTCTGCGGGGCAAGGTGTGCGACAAGCTTGAGCCGTTGCGCCTCTCCTCCGGACAGTTGGCTGAGCGGTTGACCGCAACGGAGGTAGCCCAGGCCCACTTCGGAAAGAAGAGTAAGGGCCCGGATGATCTTTAGATGGCATTCCCGAGCCCGGGGAGTGAGATCCGTGACAGAGGAAAAAAAGGAGAGGGCCTCCGCCGCGGTTGAGTCCAAAAGTTGATCGATCGTCCAACCGCGATAGCGGGCCTTGAGAACGTGGGGCTGAAAGCGGCGCCCCTCGCAGGAAGGGCAGGACACAAAGACATCGGACAAAAACTGCATCGAGACCTTCTCGTAGCCCATGCCACCACACCTTTCGCAACGACCGCCTCCCGCGTTGAAGGAAAAAGCGGAAGCGGGGAGTCCGGCGCTCTGGGCCTCTTCCGTGGAGGCATAGAGCTCCCGGACGAGGTCGTAAATATCGAGGTAAAGCAACGGGGTGGAACGCGGGGTTTGGGAGAGCGGGGATTGATCGACCAGCACCACATCCGAGATGAACTCGGTGCCAGCCAAGGATTCCAAAGTGGGTGGCTCCTCCACTGCCCGACCCATGCGGTGCAGGAGGGCTTGATGGATGATTTCATGGACGAGGGTGCTTTTGCCGGATCCGCTGACCCCGGATACGGCCACCAACCTTCGGAGAGGAATCGCGGCATGAAGATTGTTCAGGTTATGGCAGGTGGCTCCCCGGATTTTCAGCCAAGGATGTGTCTTTAACGGACATGGCCGGCGTGATGATGGCACGGGGATCGTGGTTCGACCCGAGAGATAGGCTCCGGTGGGAGACTCCTTCACCTGAATCAGGCCGGCAGGGGGGCCGGAATAGAGAAGTTGCCCGCCCTCTCCTCCGGAGCCCGGGCCAAGTTCCAGGATATTTTCCGCCGAACGAATGACAGTTTCATCGTGTTCGACCACGAGCACGGTGTTGCCTGCTTGGCGCAGCTCCCGCAACAGGTCGAGCAGGCGACCGGTATCGCGGGGGTGGAGTCCGATGCTGGGTTCGTCGAGGACGAAAAGGGTTCCGGTCAAACCCGTGCCCAGACACCCGGTGAGGTTGACCCGCTGAAGTTCCCCGCCGGAGAGGGTGCGGGTGGGGCGGTCGAGGGTGAGGTAGCCGAGGCCCACGCCCTCCAGATAACGGAGGCGTTTGCGGATATTTGCCAGCGGGGTTTGGGCCGAAGGGTCCTTGGTTTTGATTTTAGAAAAAAGTTCCGTGAGTTGGTTAAGGGGTAGGGCATTGATCTCGGGTAGGGTTTTGCCCGACATCCGCCAGAAGGTGGTTTCCGGCCGGTAGCGCCGTCCGGAGCATTCCGGGCAGGGGCGGTAGGCACGGTAGCGAGCCAGAAGGATGCGGACGTGCATCTTGTAGGTTTTGGTCTCCAGCCAGCGAAAGAAGCCGCGAACCCCATACCAATCGCCGGAATCCCACAATTCCTGAAGTTCACGGGTCGTACCTCCTTCCCCCTCGATGACGAATCTCTGTTGTTCACGGGTGAGTTCCTTAAAAGGCACTTCCAAGGGAATCCGGTGCTTGCGGCAGGCCTTTTCGAGGTCCTGCTGGCACTCCTCAAAGCTGGCCGTTTGCCAGGGTTTGACGACCCCGCCGGCGAGGGTGAGGTTGTGATCAGGCAGGGCGAGACTCTCATCGATCTCGATGACCCGCCCGAATCCCCGACAGACCGGACAGGCGCCCAACGGATGATTAAAGGAGAAGAGGGCAGGGGCAGGATCATGAAAGTCCCTTTCATCGCGGGGGCAGAAATAACGGTCCGAATAAAGGAGAACGGTTTCGGGATTCCTGACCAGGGCGACGGCGGCCACGCCTTTGCCATATCGCAAACAGGAGGTGAGGGCTTCCGCCAACCGGGGTTTCCCGGTTACGGAAAGGGGAAGGCGATCTTGAATGACGTGAAGAAGGAGATTTTTTTCCTTGGGGGTGTGTTGGAGGGCACGGGCCAAAGCCTCCAACCCGGTGGTTTCATCCAACCGACAGGGTTGACCCTCGAGAAGAACCCGTCGGAACCCCTGGCGGGCAAGGAAGGCGGCCGCCTCGTCCGCCGCTGTCTTTTGGGGGAAGGGAATGCGAAAAAGAAACCAGGCTTCCTGGTCGGGGTGTTGCGAGAGGAGGTCGGCCAGAATGGAGTGCGGGGTCCATGGGCGGATCGTTTGGGAACAGTCGGGGCAGGTCAGCTCGGCCAAACGGGGGAAGAGAAGTTTTAAGTGATCGGCAATTTCAGTGACGGTGCCGACGGTGCTTCGGGAGGAGCGCACGGGATTGGATTGACCGAGGGCGATGGCGGGGGGAATTCCTTCGATCCGGTCGACCCGGGGTCGGTCCATCCTCTCCAAGAATTGGCGGGTGTAAGGGCTGAAGGTTTCGGCATAACGACGTTGGCCTTCGGCATACAGGGTGTCGAAGGCGAGGGAGGATTTTCCGGATCC
>RGYX01000008.1 GCA_010031845.1 Verrucomicrobiota bacterium | reverse complement strand
CCTCGAGCGTGATCCAGCGTTCGGCGAATTCCGGACCCCAGGAATCGGAAGTGGCCAACTCGCCGGTCTTGCGGTTGCACCCGATCAGCAGACAGACATGGCCGTTCATGGGGTTTTTTCGAATATTGCGAGCTGATTTTCTTTTTGGTTCCAGGCTTTTGGACCAAGCCTCGGGATCGGTAGAGGCCCTTTCCTTCAGGCGAAGAGTGAGGTCGCGATTGATGCCATCGTCGACAAAAAGCGCCCAGGTCAAGGGAATGCCCCGCTCAAAGTAGGACTCCAATTTGGGCAGTTCCAAGGCAGGGGAAACCGAGGTCACCGTCCGTCCGTAGCTTGCGGCCAGCGCCCGAACCGAGTTTTCCATGGAGGAAACGTAGGTCCCACCGCCGACACCGGTTTTCCCCAAAAGGGCCAATAGGTAGAGATCCGCCGGCACACCGGAGTAGAGCAGGACCCTGGCATAGGTTGCCGGAACGCAAAAACCCTTGGGGCCCTGATCAATCATCGGGATGTTTTCGATGATCAAGTCGCCGTTGTTCCGGCGAAGGACATTGCCTTTCATGCGTTCACGAAGCGTGGCGTCGGAAATCCGGGAAGAGCGTCCCCCGGCATCCGCGGTGATGGACGGGAGAACACGCAGCGCGGTGTATTCCCCCTTTTGTTCGATCAACAAAAGGGCGGTATCGGAGACGTCCCATCGTTCGGCCGATTCGCGGGTTTTTCCGTAATCCCCGAATCCCTGTCGGCGGGGTTTGCCGAACCACCCGGTGAGTTGGTTGCGAATCCGGTCGGCATCCTGACTGACCAGCTTATCCACTGATTTTTCCAAGGTGGCGGAATCAACGTTTTTAGCATGGGGGGGATGGGCCTCGCCGACCGAGTCTCCTTTGTTGGCAAAAATGACCGTGAGTTGGTCGGGATGATCGTCGGTCGCGAGTAGGGCAATGGATTTGGGATGGGCTCCCAAGAGATCCGTCTTTGAGCCCCCATAGGCCCGGTAGCTGGATTGGTATGGGGTCTCGGATTCCACCGGCAAGCGGAGGGATTCGGCCCACGATTTGGCGGAGGTGTTTTCCCATCCCGAGGGAGGCAGAAGCGGTAGTCCAAAATCCGGCTTTTCCGATTCCTCCGCTCCGAAAAGGAATCCGGGGAGCAGAAGGGCCAAGGCCAGAAGGCCAAATGCGGACGGCAACCTACCGTGGGTCATCCGGGAAGGCTAAGGGGGTTGGCCGAGGAGGGCGAGAGGGTTGTCGGGACAAGGTTTGTCTGGGAGATTCTTTCAGGGCAGTCTTCCCGAATGGACTCTTTGCAGAAAAAGTTTCTTCGGTTGAAGGGAGAGAAAAAGGCCGTGGTCTTGGCTCATAATTACCAGCGTCGCGAGATTCAGGAGGTGGCGGACTATGTGGGGGACTCTCTGGGGTTAAGTTACGCGGCCCAAAAAGCCCAGGGGGAGGTGATTCTGTTTTGTGGAGTTCATTTCATGGCGGAGACGGCCAAAATCGTGAATCCCGAAAAAAAAGTGCTCATGCCGGATCTGCATGCCGGCTGTTCGCTGGCTGACTCCTGTCCGGCAGACAAGTTGCGGGCCTATTTAGAAAAGAACCCCGGGCTCTATGTGGTTTCCTATGTCAACTGCACGGCGGCGGTGAAAGCGCTGAGCGATGTGATCTGCACTTCCGGAAACGCCGAGAGAATCGTGCAGAGGGTGCCGGCGGATCGGGAAATTCTTTTTCTCCCGGACCGCAACCTGGGGGATTGGGTGATGCAGAAAACAGGAAGGAAGATGAGGCTTTGGGACGGGGATTGCTACGTTCACATGGAATTTACGGCGGCTTCGATCGACCGAATCCGGAAGGAGCATCCTGAGGCTCCGGTCGTGGCCCATCCGGAGTGCACCCGCGCGGTGCGGGCTTTGGCCGATGAGGTCTGTTCCACCGAGAAGATGGTGGGATATTGCCGAAGTTCGCCCGCCAAGGAGTTTATCGTGGTCACGGAGGAAGGGATGTTGCACCGGCTACGAAGGGAGATGCCGGACAAGGTTTTTATCGCGGGTCCGACGGATCATTGTGCCTGTTCGGAGTGCCGATACATGAAGATGAACACCTTGGAGAAAGCGGTCTTGGCCTTGGAAAACCTGAGTCCGGAGGTCGATCTTAGTGCGGAAATTATCGACCGGGCTAAAACCCCGATTGCAAGGATGCTGGAGTGGAGTCGTAACTAGTTGTCTGGTAAGTATATAAGCTCATAAATTGCAGGATAGTTTGGCCGAGCGATTTTTGCTGGGCAAATAGGATACGGACGCTAGCACTTTTTACGTAATCTCATGAAAATAAACGCTTCATGGAGAGGGTTTTTCTGTGTCCTACTGGCCTTGGGGGGGGTGCTTTCTGCCCAAACCAAAGAGTCACCCGAGTCGGTTGAACCCCCCTTGCAGATCAACTCTGACGGCGCCAACCGTTATGAGGGGGGGATCTATTATGCCGAGGATAATGTGGTGGTCACTTTTGGGGGGGATGTCCTGATGGCGGATCAAGTTCACTTTAACCCCAGCACCAAAGAGGCCACGGCGAAGGGAAACGTGCGTCTTTACATGATGGACCAGATCTATCGCGGGGATCTTTTGACCTACAACTTCCGGACCAAAAAGATTCTCTCGGAGCACTTCCGGTTCCTCGACGGCAAGATCATGGTGGAGGGGGAATCCATGAATACCCCGGAGCTGGGGCACTACGATATCGGGAATGGCACGTACTCGACCGACAACCGGGAAACGCCGGGATGGAAAGTGAAGGCCTCCTCCGTCAGCCTGTATCCCGACGACAAGACGATCATCGAAAACTCCGTCGGTTATTTTGGGGATGTTCCATTTTTCTATTTTCCCTACCTGGTTCAGTATCAGCGGGACGTCGATGGCAGCGTGAGTATTTCGCCCGGATCCGTCACCCGGCTGGGCATCTATGCTTTGGGTGCTTACCGGTTTGCCATCACCGACAAGTTGAAGGGGGAAATCGATTTGGATTATTACAGCCGTCGTGGATGGGCGGGTGGGGCGCAGGCCTCCTATGTCACGCCCAACAAAAACAATCCGGAACATCCCCTGACCGAGGTGAAACTGCGCGGATGGTACATCAACGACCGGGGATATCAGATTTATGAGGGGGATACCGAGCGTCCCGCAGTCGCCGCGCCTCCCCGGGGGCGCTACTGGTTTCCGTACAGTCATAACACCACCATCATGAAAGGCGGGAACAAGGTGGACGCGGATCGGGCCCCGGCTTTCGACGCGCCCTCGCTATCCTCCCGATCCCGGATCAATGTTCTGAGCGACGCGTATGTGACCCAGGACTTTTTTGCCAGTGATTACATCCGGGATCAGCAGCCCAACACCTATTTGGACGCGATGTATCAGGATCCCAACTTCACGGTGACCGCCAACGCCCGCACCCAGATCAACAACCTCTTCCAGACGCAGCAACAAAAACCCTCGGCCAAAATCGAATTCAAGCGTCAGAGCATTCCCGGAACTTACGACCCCCAGGAGCTGCTCAAGGATCCCGACGCCAATCCCGGGCTGGCCTATGAGGGGGAGTCGAGCGTCAGTTATCTGGGAACGCAATGGAATCAGGTCTCCACCAACAACGCCGGCTACACCGCCATTCGCTACGACAGTTACCACCAGTTTCTTTATCCCCGCCAGTATTTCGGTTGGCTGAATTTCACCCCAAAGGCCGGCATCCGAGGGACGGTTTATACCCGGGATAATTTGGCTCCCACTTCCGCGGGGCTGCTGAACAATCAGCAAAACTCCACGCAAACCGTCCAAGTTTCCCCCGGCTCCCTTTCTGACACCTCCCTCTTCCGTTATGTGATCAACCTGGGGGCGGACCTGTCCTACAAAACCTATGCCACCTGGAACGACATCAAGGAGAAGGCGATGGGGGTGGATGGTTTGAGGCACGTGTTCGAGCCCTTTGTCCAGTTCGCCTACATCCCCCGGCCCAATGTGCGACCGACCCAGTTTGCGGGCTACGACAACCGGGTGAACTCCACGGAGTCCCAACCTCTGAATTCCTCCCTGTACAATTCGATCGATTCCATCGACCAGCTGCTGGTGGTGAGGCCGGGATTCATGAACCGATTAATGACCCAGCGCGATGGTCAGCCATATGAATTGGCCAACTGGAAAATTTACGGGGATTACCAGCCCATCCGTCCTGATCTTCCCGGCTTGAACACCCCCAGCGCCCAGATTTCGGAAACCGTCCCTTCCGACTTTCCCGAGCTTATCATGCCGGTTCCCTGGTGGACCACGACTTTGGGGGCCACCACCTCGGTGAGCGGAAACGGTTTTAACTCCATCAATTTCGGGAATCGCTGGCAGGTCATCCCTGCGTTGGAACTACAGTTTGGATATTCCTATCTGGAGCAGTTCAATTACACCGATGCGCTCAGCAACCAAGTGCTGACAGACAACCAGAGCCAACTCTTCAACGGAAGCGCCAATTACCGGCTTAACGAAAGCTGGTTCTTCAATGCGGGAGTCACCTATTCCATGAATCCGAGTCTGGTGCAGGGAGTGAATGCGGGAATTTACCGTGACATTGGCGCTTGGATCCTGGGCGCCCAGTTTGGGCAGCGTAACAACCAAGGGGCCCCGTCGGAGACGGTGCTTTTGGCAACCATGACCCTGAAGGCGTTTCCGGAATTGCCCCTGGGCTTCAACCAGAATCCCACCAGTTCCGGTATAAGTGGCGGTCCCTCTCCCACCCTCGGCGGGGGGAACTAGGCCTCCGGTATCCGTGGTTCATTTGAACTCGCGCGTCACAGTTGTTCTCGGTCTTCAGTGGGGAGATGAGGGAAAAGGAAAGATCCTGGATGTCATGGCTTCCGAGGCGGACTGGGTGCTGCGGGCCCAAGGTGGCAACAACGCCGGTCACACGGTGGAGATCGGAAAAGAAAAATACGTTTTACATTTGGTCCCCTCCGGGATTTTGCGGTCCAAGGTCTCCTGCCTCATCGCCGGTGGCGCCGTGGTGGATCCGGCCGGGCTTATCCAAGAGATTGAGGGCCTGACCCGGCGGGGGATCCGTACCCGGAGTCGCCTCTTTTTGGCGGCCCAAGCGCACCTGGTGCTCCCGATTCATCGGGCCATCGATCAGGGATCGGAAAAGAAAAGGGGCAGCAGCAAGATTGGAACCACCGGAAGGGGAATCGGTCCGGCTTATTCCGACAAGGCCGCCCGCATCGGACTGCGGGCAGGTGAACTCGCTTTGCCCTCCCGTGAATTGGCCAAAAGAATCCGGGATCGGGTCGAGGCTCATAACCGGGCGGCTCCGGTGCAAGGTTGGGCAAAGATTTCCTCCGTGGAGACCATCCAGGAGATGAACCGGGCGGCCCGTTTCCTGCGGCCTTATCTTGCGGATGGTGTTTCGATGGCCCACCGGGCCGTGGCTACCGGAAAAAGGATTTTGATTGAAGGGGCCCAGGGGACCTTTCTGGATGTGGATCATGGCACCTATCCTTTTGTGACGAGTTCTCACTGCACGGCGGGCGGAGCCTGCACGGGAACAGGGGTCCCTCCCACCGCGATTCGCAGGGTCGTGGGAGTGTTAAAGGCTTATACCACCCGGGTGGGCGGAGGTCCTTTTGTGACGGAGGACGGAAGTTTGGGGCACCTTCTGCATGGCATGGGGAGGGAATTTGGATCCACGACCGGCCGGGCGCGGCGTTGTGGGTGGTTCGACGCCGTCCTGGTTCGCCGGGCGGTGCAACTCAATGGCGTGACCGAAATGGCCATGACCAACCTGGATGGTTTGGACGGTTTGGAAAAAATTCCCGTCTGCGTGGGGTACCGGTTGCGGAATAAAATCCTCCGGGAACCCCCGGTGGAATCTTCCGACTGGGCCAAGTGCCGCCCGGTTTACCGGATGTTTGAAGGGTGGTGCGAACCCACGACCGAAGCCCGTCATTGGAAGGATTTGCCGAAAAAGGCGCGGATCTATCTGTCCGCGATCGCCGAGTTGGTGGGCGCGCCCTTGGGCATCATCTCAGTCGGGGCGGGACGGGAGCAGACTTTCCGTCATGGGTAAACCTGGAGCAGCGCCGGCCGTTCCACGCCACGTTGCCATCATCATGGATGGCAACGGTCGTTGGGCCCAACAGCATCATCTTCCCCGTCTCAGCGGGCACGAAGCCGGACGAAAGTCCGTGAAGCAGGTGGTCCAGGCGGCGATGGATAACGGGGTAAAATACCTGACGCTTTACGCCTTCTCGGTGGAAAATTGGCAGCGACCCCGTGAGGAAGTACAGGGGTTGATGGGGCTTTTGCGCGGGGTGATCCGTGAGGAGCTTAGCGAGATGGGGAAAGAGGGGATCCGGCTGCGAACCATCGGCCGCCGGCAGGACCTGCCGGAAGCGGTGCGGGAGGAACTGGAAGCCGCCATCGAAAAGACCAAGACCCACGACCGGCTGGATCTGATTTTGGCCCTGAGTTACGGATCCCGGGTGGAAATCACCGAGGCGGTGCAATCTATCGCCCGCGAGGTGAAGGCGGGAGCCCTCGACCCTGAAAACATCAGGGAAGAGACCGTGGCCTCTCACCTTTACACCAAGGACATTCCGGATCCCGATCTGCTGATCCGAACCAGCGGGGAAATGCGGGTCAGCAATTTCCTTCTCTGGCAGATTTCCTATGCGGAGATCCATGTCACCCCGGTCCTGTGGCCGGATTTCGGCAAAAAAGAGTTCGCCGATGCCCTGGCGGATTATGCCCGGCGGGAACGCCGTTTTGGAGGACTCTGACATGTTCGGATGGCGTCTTCTTTCGTCCTTGGTCCTATGGAGTCTGGTGATCGCTCTGGTGGCCCTGCGGTATACCCAAGGGGTTTTTCTGCTGATCGCGGTCGTGGGAATCGCAGCCCAGCGGGAGTTTTATCTATCCCAGAGAGCGGCCGGGCGGACCGTCTTTCTCAAGACGGGTCTTCTGGCCGGAGCCCTGCTTTATATCGCAACTTTCATCGCCGTGGGTTCGCCTTACGGGAAGCTCCCCATCGCGTTCACGGGTGAGGCTGTCCTGATTCTTTTGGTGATCCTGGGGGCGCTGACCCGCAGGGTATTTGAGGCCAAGATCGAGGGCGCCACGGAGGCCATGGCCCTGACCCTTTTTGGGTTCTTTTACGTTCCCTACCTCCTGAATTATGCGATTAAGATTCTCTTTTGTGTCCCGGGGGGAGCCGGAATTCCCCTCTTGGCCTTCGCCGTGGCGATCACCAAATTGACGGATATTGGTGCCTATATTGCGGGCACGCTGCTGGGGCGTCATAAGCTCAGTCCTTTGATCAGCCCCAAGAAAACCTGGGAAGGGTTGGTCGGAGGGGTATTGGTGGCCCTGCTGGCGAGTGTGGGGTTGGTGCGATGGTTTCCGGAGGCGCTGGGAAGTTTGGCGGGCATCCATGCGTGGATTCTCGGTTTGGTCCTCTCCGGGGTCAGTGTGATTGGGGATTTGGGCGAGTCGGTGGTGAAGCGGGATGCCCACGTGAAGGATTCAGGAAGATTCATTCCCGGCATCGGCGGGGCGTTGGATCTGGTGGATAGCCTTTTGTTCAGTCTTCCGGTTTTCTACGGCTATCTCGTTCTGACGGGGAGAGTATGAAACGGGTCATTCTTCTGGGTTCCAGCGGCTCGATCGGGGAAAGCACCTGTAAGGTGGCCCGGGCTCTGCCCGACAAAATGAAAATCGTTGGGTTGGGGGTGGCCAAGAGCACGGCCCGGGTTCTCGAGCAGGCGAGGGAATTCGGGGTGAAGTCGATCGCGGTGTCCGATGTTCAAGCGGCCGAGAAAATCAAAAAGGATCTGCCTGCCGGGATCCAGTTTTATCCCGGCAACGAGGGTTTGGTCCGAATGGTCGAGGAGACGGAGGCGGACATGGTTCTCGTGGCGATTGTCGGCACGGCCGGTCTGGCCCCCGCCTTGGCGGCCCTGAGGACCGGCAAGGATCTGGCAGTGGCCAGCAAGGAGATTCTGGTGTTGGCGGGTTCGGCGGTCATGGCGGAAGCCAAAAAAAGAAAAAAACAAGTGCTCCCGGTCGACAGCGAGCACAACGCCATCTTCCAGTGTCTGCAGGGAGCGGATGAAAAAGGGGTGAGAAAAGTCATCCTGACCGCTTCCGGAGGGCCTTTCCGAAAGAGCCGAGCAGCAGAAATGGAGAACGTGACGGTGGCACAGGCGCTCAAACACCCCACCTGGTCGATGGGGAAAAAGATCACCATCGATTCCGCCACGATGTTTAACAAGGGGCTGGAGATGATTGAGGCCCATTGGCTCTTTGGACTACCGATGAGCCAGGTGGATGTGGTGGTCCATCCGCAAAGCATCGTTCACTCCATGGTCGAGTTTGTGGACGGATCGGTCCTGGCCCAACTCAGCGTGACTGACATGTGCTTTCCCATCCAGTATGCGGTGACCTATCCGGAACGTTTGCCCAGCGGGTTGCCTCCATTGGACCTGCCGAAATTGGGAAGCCTGACGTTTGAGGCTCCCGATGAAAAACGATTTCCGGCGCTTCGCTTGGCCAGGGAAGCCGGGGAGCAAGGGGGAACTTTGCCGGGAGTTTTCAACGCGGCGAACGAGGTGGCGGTGGAGGCTTTTCTTGAAGAGCGGATTTCTTTCCCGAGGATCTGGGGAATGGTGGAATCCGTCATGCTGGATCACAGAACGGAAAAAACCCCGGGATTGGAGGCGATTGTGGCGGCGGATCAGTGGGCTCGGGCGAGGGCCAGGGAAATGCTCGGTTCTTCCAAAAGAATTGGTTCATGAGCCTGTCCTGGATGGAGATTTTGATGGTGGGCGGAACCCTTCTCTTGGCCCTTTTTCTCTTTGGCGCCACGGTGGCCGCCCATGAATTCGGACACTATCTGGCGGCCCGGAAAATGGGCTTGGTGGTGGAACGTTTTGCCATCGGTTTTGGGCCGAAGATTTACGGTAAAGTGATCGACGGGGTGGAGTGGCAGATCAATCTGCTGCCCCTAGGCGGGTTTGTGCAGTTGCCCCAGATGAGTCCCGCCGAGGCGATTGAGGGGAAAGCCGCCAAGGAGGTGAAACATTTGCCTCCGGCGTCGCCGAAGGCAAAAATCATCACCGCTCTCGCTGGGCCGGTGGCCAGTCTATGCCTGGGAATTCTCTGTTCGGTGGGGGCGTGGATTGCAGGAGTCCCGACCAACATGATCTATCGGACCACCACGATTGGATGGGTCGAACCAGGTTCTCCCGCGGCGAAGGCGGGTGTGCTTCCGGGGGACCGGATTCTGGCGATCGACGGTCGCAGACCGGATCGATGGGCCGGGCGACCCGGGGCGGTGCTGGAGAGCATTCTCCTGGGAACGGACCGGGAAATATTGCTGGAGGTGGATCGAAACAACCGCGAGATCGTCACCCTGAGGATCGCCCCGGAACGCGACCCAGAGATGGAGGGGTTGCGAAAACTTGGATTTGAAATGTACCCGGCCCAGACCGCGATGGTGAACAAGGTCATTGAGGGAAGTCCCGCATTTCGGGCCGGCATCCGGCCGGGAGAAAAAATCCAATCCGTCAATGGAGCGAGGGTTTGGAATCCCGCCGCCGTCAAATCCGCCGTGGATTCCGGACGGGAAGTTCTGGATTTCGCGGTCGAGGATGGATCCGGCAAGGTAAGGGCGCTTCGTCTTCGTCCGGAAAAAGCGATGAACCGTCAGGAGCGAATGATCGGGGTGGTATGGAAGCCCAACGATATCCAGATCACGCACCCCACTCCCGTGGAACAAGTCGGATCGGCGGCGGGGATGGTTTTCCGAACCCTCAAGGCGGTGATTTCACCCGCTTCCAGCGTGGGTGTGAGGCATTTGAGCGGGCCCTTGGGGATTTTTGAAAGACTGGTTTCCCTCTTGCAGACCGACCCGAGACTGGTGCTTTATTTCAGCGTGATCCTGAATGTGAATCTGGCAGTGCTGAATCTTCTTCCGATTCCAGTTTTGGACGGGGGCCACATCATGTTTTCCCTGCTTGAGGCCTTTCGCCGGCGCCCCATGGAGGCCAAGACGATCGAGAGAATCCAGACGGCTTTCGTTATTCTTTTGATGGGATTTTTTGTCCTCGTCACTTACCATGACTCTCTACGGTTGAAAAAGCGCATGCAGAGAACCACGGAGAGCACCGAGTTGCCCATCTTCCGAAAAAACGGGGCAGGCAAATGAAGGCTTATTGTGCCAGTCCGTTCCGGTATGCCCGGCGTGTCACCCGTGAGGTGCGGGTGGGCAAGGTCGGCATCGGGGGGGTGAACCCCATTCGGGTGCAAAGCATGATCACCTGTGACACGATGGATACGGCCGCCTCCGTGAAACAGACCCTGGATTTGGTCAAGGTGGGGTGTGAAATTGTCCGGATAACCGCTCCCACGGTGAAAGACGCGGCCAATCTAAGGAACATCAAGAAAGAGTTGGCCGCGGTCGGTTGTGATGTGCCCCTTGTGGCCGATATTCATTTCAAGCCGGATGCAGCGATGGAGGCCGCCCAGTGGGTGGATAAGATCCGAATCAACCCAGGGAATTTCGCCGACAAAAAGAAGTTTGCTGTCCGGGAGTACACCGACGATCAATACGCGGAAGAATTGGCCCGCATTGAGGAGACGTTTACCCCGCTGGTGAAGTTGCTGATCGAGCGAAAGCTTGCTTTGCGGATCGGAACCAATCATGGCTCGTTGTCAGACCGAATCATGAACCGTTATGGGGACACGCCCCATGGCATGGTGGAGAGCGCCTTGGAGTTCGCCCGCATCGCCCGCAAGCTGAATTTTCACAACTTCCTGTTCTCCATGAAGTCCTCGAATCCCAAGGTGATGATTGAGGCGTATCGTCTGCTGACGGTGGCTTTGGACAAAGAGGGCCCCGACTGGAATTATCCCTTGCACCTTGGGGTGACGGAAGCCGGGGACGGCGAAGATGGAAGAATCAAAAGTGCGATCGGAATCGGATCCCTCCTGCTTGATGGATTGGGCGACACCATTCGGGTGAGTCTGACGGAAGACAGTGTGCACGAGATCCCCGTGGGTCGGGCCTTGGTGAAATATTTGGAAGAGAGGGCCAAGGGGAGTTTTGATGCCGAGGCCCAGCTTTCCTACGATCCGTATAGCTTTACCAAGCGGGCGTCTCAAAAACTGACCGTCCAAAGCATCGCAGTCGGCGGGGAAGAGCCTCCGCGGGTGTTTGTCTCCGCCAAGGTTGAGGAAGCGCTTCGTCCGAGAAAAGCCCAGTTGGGCGATTTAGCGCCGGAACTGGTTCACGAACAGACTCCAATGGTCGAAGTCGATCCCCGTAACGATGCTGAGGTGAAGGCCTTGGAGGCAAAGAAGGAGCCCATTCTGGTGGCTTTGAAGGACGGGTTGGAGATCAATCCGGTCTCGGGCACGCGGCTGTTGGCAGCGAAAATTCCGGCCCGTCACCCGATTGTTCTTAAGGACACTCTCAAACCGGCAGAATCCGAGGGTGGTCTGACCGGATTGATCCGGGCGGCGGTGCATATTGGTGCTTTGCTGTGTGACGGAATCGGGGATGCCATCCTGGTTCGTGGTGAGCCGGCTCCGGGTGCCTGCCTGCGGCTGGGTTTCAACATTTTACAGGCCGCCGGAAGCCGGATTTTCAAGACCGACTATGTGGCCTGTCCTTCCTGCGGGCGGACCTTATTCGATCTTCAGAGCACGACGGCCAAAATTAAGGCGGCCACCCAGCACCTCAAGGGGGTGAAGATCGCGGTCATGGGATGCATTGTGAACGGACCCGGGGAGATGGCCGATGCGGACTTTGGTTATGTCGGCGGCGCCCCGGGAAAAATCAATCTCTACGTGGGCAAAACCCCGGTGAAGTTCAATATTCCGGAGGCCGAGGCGGTGGATCGTTTGAAAGATCTCATCCGGGAGCACGGCAAGTGGGTGGATGCCCCGGCTACCCCGGTGGCTGTTTAACCACGAACCTCCAAAATAAAGTAGACTGCCTCCTGCCTGATAAAGGGGCAGGATTAAGAAAGTTTCCTACTCTTCATCTTTCCACCTCATCCAAGCTGGGAACTGAAGATTGGCGGTTTATTGAAGAATCTTCAGTAAAGCCGCGTGGGTTTTGGGACGACGGTGGGAGAGGTCATCCAAAAGAGAGCGGGGGGAGCGGCGGGGGTCATCGGCACCGAGTTGTTTAAGGACGGCCCGTTCGAAGCGCTCCACCAGCTTTCGATGGGGGTCCTTGTTTTCCAGCCAGGCCAAGGCCAGACGGAGCAGGGAGTGTAAGGATCCCAGATCGGAATCGGGCTCGGTCGACTGTTCGATGGTTTGGGCAAAATAGGTGGCGGCCAAAAGGCGGGAGTAGGATTGGCGCAAACCGGAATGGGTCTCTTTGACCCGCGCCTCTTTGAGGTGGTGCAAGGTACCCCGGCGGGAAGGTTCCCAGGTGATCTCGCATTCATGAAAAAGGTCCAGATGACCTTTGAGCGGGCTACCCGGTTTGGCTGCTCCCCTAGCAAGGGTTCGCACGACTCCGTGGCGGCGGGTCAACCAGACAGCCAGCAGGCTGGTTTCCCCCTGGCGTCGAAGATGGAACAGAACACCCTCATCCTGAAGTGGTTGGCTCAAGGGGGTACTCTAGCAGACCCCGCAAACCGGGAAGATAAGAGGGATGACTCAGGGGCCCAAAATGTGTAGAAAGTGGGATGCCGACGGCACGGGAAACCACGGTAGAGCGTGAAGCCAGTCTGACGGGCACCTCCCTGCATAGCGGGGCCAAGGTGCGATTGACCGTCAAACCGGCAGGCGCGGGATTTGGCTACCAGTTTCGGCGGATGGATCT
>RGYX01000070.1 GCA_010031845.1 Verrucomicrobiota bacterium | reverse complement strand
CCATTATTCATCCTCTGGGGAAAAAACCAGGTTTGCTGTCTTCCGGTGGCTTCCACAAAAAGCTTTTGGGATAGTTCGGTGAGGGGGATGTAGGAAAGACAGGCGAAGACCGCTCCGGTCAGAAAGAGAACCCAGAAAACAAGCCGTGCCCGACCGGCAGGCCGAGCCGGGGCCTCAGGTGCGGGATGCACCAAGGAATGGAAGAAAGGTAGGTGGGTCAGTAGGAGTCGTGTTAGTGGAATGATGGCGACCAAGGAGGCAACAAACGCCGCCAGGGAGCAAAGCTCTTTCCACGGCCAGACTTGGTCTTCTGGTGGAACGGTTTCCGAAAGGTCGAAAACCTTCAGAAAAAAACCGATTTGGTTGGCTAGGTCATTCCGGCTGTAGGGCTGAAAGGCGTGTAACATCGGCTCATTGAAGACCACGCGTAGATTCCGGCTTGTGGGATTTCCGTAATATTTTCCAATTTCCACCTCAGCGAGTTCCGGTTCTTCCGGTTCCTGCCCGGAACGGATGAAGCGCAGGCTTTCCGGAGACTGCCGCAGATCGGCGGTCTTAGTTTCATTGCGAAAAGCGCCCTCATCGTAACGGCCATAGCTCAGTCCCAAGTTGGAGCGCACCGTCCGCAGAACCTTGTTTTTCAGGGAAAGAACATAACCAGAGATAAAAGCTGAATGGATCTTGCTGCGGGTACACTTTTCGATGGCTTCTTCGCCAAAGTGGGAGGCCGCCTGCAAAGCTGCGTTGCCGCCGGCCGAGTGGCCCGTGACCGCGATTCGGTTTGGATCGATGTAGTTTACGATTCCGGTGTCTGCCAGATAATTCACCACGGCAAAGGCACCATATCCTTCCTCTGTGGCGGAGCGGGTGCTGAGGGAAGCACTGGAAAAGCCCTGGGCATAGGGATCAATGGCGATGACCACGATGCCGCGTCGCGCCAGCTCGAGGGAAATGTTGGCTTGGGTCTCCTTGGATCGCTGGAATCCCGGAATGACTACCACCGCCGGGGCGGGTTTTTCTGCGCTGGCGGTGAGAGGGCGGAAGAGGTCGGCCACCACCCACTGGCCGTTTTGTGTTGGAAGTTTGATGGAGGTCACACGCACATTTCCCCAGGAGCATTGGATCTGGGAGGTCAGGGCGCTGGAGATGAGCACCAAGAGGAGGCAGATCCCGAGGAACTTTAGGTCGCGGGAAGATGAGGAAGAGGACTCCATCGACCTACCATCCTGAACCTCGTTGGGAGGCGGTTCAAGAAGCTGATGGTCCCTGTGATGGAATTAAGTTTCGCTTGGAACTTGCTCATCTCTTAAGGTGGGAGACTGATGTCGGCGGTTGCTCGATCTCCCAAGGTTCCTTGGTACCGCATTCTTTATGTGCAGGTGTTGCTGGCGGTGGCGGCCGGGATTCTAGTGGGGGCTTTTTTTCCGGAATTCGGGAAGTCCCTTAAGCCCCTCGGGGACGGGTTTATCAAACTCGTGAAGATGATAATTGCCCCCATTATCTTCTGTACGGTGGTCCATGGAATCGCCTCCATGGGCGATCTCAAGCGACTGGGCCGCACCGGATTCAAGACTCTGGTGTATTTTGAGATTGTCTCAACTTTGGCGTTGGTCATCGGGTTGGTGGTGGTGAACCTTCTCCGTCCCGGGGAAGGGTTCAATCTCGATGTGCACACCCTCGATGTGAAGGTGGGCCAGTCTTATCTGACCAAGGCCCACAGCACCGAGAAGGTGGACTTCTTCCTCAACATCATTCCATCCTCGTTTCTGGGGGCCTTCACTTCCGGAGATCTTCTTCAGGTGCTCTTCATCGCCATCCTGACTGCCCTGGCGATCACCTTTTTGCCCCAGCGGGGGCAAGGGGTCCTGCAGGTGGTGGAGGAAGGAGGGAAACTATTCTTCGGGGTGATGGGGATTGTGGTGAAGGCGGCGCCAATCGGAGCCTTTGGAGCCATGGGATACACCGTCGGCGGGTTCGGCTTGGGCTCCCTCAACAAGCTTCTCGCCCTGATGATGGGGTTTTATCTGACCTCGGGCATCTTTGTGGTGGTGGTGCTGGGGTTGATTCTAAAAGCCTCGGGCCTCTCCATTTTTCGTTACCTGGCTTACATCAAGGACGAGCTATTTTTGGTCCTGGGGACGAGTTCCTCAGAGACGGCTTTGCCGGGAATTATGAGGAAACTGGAGAGACTGGGTTGTGCCAAGTCAACGGTCGGCTTGGTCATCCCGACGGGATACAGCTTCAATCTCGACGGCACCAATATCTACATGACGATGGCAGCGGTCTTCCTAGCCCAAGCCACCAATACAAAACTGGATCTTTCCCATCAGATTGCGCTATTGGTGGTGGCTATGATCACCTCCAAAGGGGCCAGCGGGGTGACGGGAGCTGGTTTTGTCACCTTGGCCGCCACGCTGGAGGCGGTTCCCGGTATCCCCCTGGAATCCTTGGCCATCCTTGTGGGGATTGATCGCTTTATGAGCGAGTGCCGGGCTTTGACGAATTTCATCGGCAACGGGGTAGCCACTATTGCCATCAGCCGATGGGAAGGGGAGGTGAGCGCCGCAACCCTGCAGAAAAGCCTCCTGCATGCTGTGAGAAAGGAATCCTGATCCTGTGAGAATGCTTCTGGCTTTGGCTTGGGGATTTTTTCAATTCGTCCCGTTGGGCTCGGCCACTCCGGGGGCGGCGCCGGAAGGAAAAGGGGAGATGAGTGTGGGGGAGGGAGATCGGGTCATCCAGGTGTTTACCTACAAGCCAAAGGGTTTTTCCAACGGGCCGGTTTTCTTTGTGTTTCATGGGGCTAAGCGGAATGCGGAGGACTATCGCAACTGGACTGTCGCGTTGGCGGAAAAACACCATGCCATGGTGGCGGCCCCCTATTTTGATCAGGATAGGTTTCAGGCCCATCTTTATTCATGGGGTGGAATCCTCACCAAGGAAGGAAAGCTGCGGGATCGAAAAGAGTGGTCGTTTCCGATGGCCACCGAGGTTATTCAGACCGTTCTGAAGCGGGAGGGGGATTCCAAGCGTGAGCATTACCTCATGGGCCACTCGGGGGGCGGTCAATTTCTCTCCCGTTATGTGGCCATGGAGCCTGTGAGTGCCAAGCGGGTCGTGGCCGCCAATGCCGGGACGTATGCCTTTCCGCGCTTGGATTGGGATTGGGGGTACGGTTTTGGAAAATTACCTGGCGAACTACAGGCGGAGGCCCGCTTTAAAAAAATGTTGGAGACACCGATGACGGTTTACCTAGGCATGGCCGACACGATACCTGAAGGTGAGAATTTCGATGGTTCGGCCGAGGCGAATCGCCAAGGGAGGGTTCGGTTGGAGAGGGGGCGGAATTTTTTCGAATATGGGAAGAAATTGGCGAAGGTCAAAGGTTGGAAGTTTAATTGGACCAAGGTCGAGGTTCCCAATGTGGGGCATGATGCGAATCTGATGTTCAATGATTTGCGAATGGAGAGGGCGTTGGAATTTTAATAGCTGGCCTGATCACTCACCCAAGAGAACCTGATACTTGCATCGCATCGGTTGCCAATTGGGTGCATTTCCCGACACTCCACTTGGTGACAAAAATTCAACCCACCCTGACCACGGAGCGTTTTGGCCGGACGGTTTCCAGAAACGAATGGGTCAAGGCCTGGGTGGAGGAAACGGCCAAACTGACCGAGGCCGAGCATGTTTTCTGGTGTGATGGGTCGGAGGGGGAAAAAGATTATCTAACCCAACAGGCGGTGAAGCAGGGTGTGTTGATCCCCTTGGATTCAAAAAAATGGCCCCGGTGCTTCTATCACCATTCCAATCCCAACGACGTGGCCCGGGTGGAGCAGTGCACCTATGTCTGCACCCGTCGGCAGAAGGAGGCCGGCCCCACCAACAACTGGATGGATCCAAAACAGATGCGCCAAAAGCTCCGTGGATATCTCTCGGGAGCGATGAAGGGAAGAACGCTTTTTGTCATTCCCTATCTGATGGGCCCCCCCGGATCTCCGCTTTCCAAAGTTGGCATCGAGTTGACCGACTCGATTTACGTGGTGTTGAGTATGCGGATCATGACCCGGATGGGGAAGGTGGCCTGGGAACATTTGGGGAATTCGGATGAGTTCAACCGCGGAACCCACAGCGTTCTGGATTGCAATCCGGAGCGACGTTTCATCTGCCACTTTCCGGAGTCCAACGAGATCATCTCCGTTGGTTCGGGGTATGGGGGGAACGCCTTGCTGGGAAAAAAATGCCTCGCCCTGCGTATCGCCTCCTTCCTTGGTCGCGACGAGGGATGGTTGGCCGAACATATGTTGATTCTTTGCGTCGAGGATCCCGAGGGCAGAAAAACCTATGTGGCGGCCGCGTTCCCCTCCGCCTGTGGAAAGACCAATTTTGCCATGATGATTCCTCCTCCCCAGTACCGAGGGTGGAAGGTTACCACCATCGGTGATGATATCGCGTGGATGAAACCGGGAGAGGATGGGCGTCTGCGGGCCATCAATCCGGAGAACGGTTACTTCGGGGTGGTGCCTGGAACCAATGAAAAGTCCAACCCCAACGCCATGAAAATTATGGCGCATGACACGATTTTCACCAATGTGGCCCGGACTCCGGACGGCGATGTCTGGTGGGAAGGCAAAGACAATCCTCCTCCTCCCAATCTGATCGACTGGAAAGGAAATCCTTGGAACCCCAGCAGCGGGGAAAAAGCCGCCCATCCCAATAGCCGCTTCACGGCCCCCATGACCAATAACCCGGCTCTCGCGCCCGAAGCCAATGATCCAGGAGGTGTGCCCATTAGCGCCCTGATTTTCGGGGGTCGACGTGCCTCGACCATCCCCCTGGTCTTCCAGGCCTTCAGCTGGTTTCATGGGGTGTTTGTCGGGGCCTCCATGGGTTCGGAAATGACGGCGGCCGCCGTCGGTGGTCACGGGCAGGTTCGGGGGGATCCCATGGCCATGTTGCCGTTCTGCGGCTACAACATGGGGGACTACTTCGATCACTGGATGGATATGCGCAAGAACATCAAGATTTTGCCCCGGATTTTCCACGTGAATTGGTTTCGCAAGGATGCCGAGGGGAAATTCTACTGGCCGGGTTTTGGCGACAACATGCGGGTTTTGGAATGGATTATCGGGCGTTGCCACGGGCAGCGGGATGCCCGTGAGGGCTCCATCGGATGGGTGCCGCGTTATCAGGATCTGAACACCGAGGGGATTGAGGGAATGACTCCGGAGAGGTTTGCCGCGATGATGAAGATCGATCCTGACGAATGGCGCCGCGAGCTGGTCTTTCAGAACGAACTTTTCCTGAAGATTTACCATGAACTGCCGAAGGAACTGATCTACCAGCGGGAGCTGCTGATCGCCCGGCTCTAACCCCGAAAAGGAAAAAACCATGAAACACACCCTGCAACTGCTTGCGATCGGATGGCTGTCCCTGGTGGTGGCGGCTGCGGCTCAGGAAGAACCCGTCAAAAAGAAAAAGATGGCACCGCTCAATGCCGCCACCGGACCGGTGGCCGGCAAGATCTATGTCGTCACCCCGGCCAAAAACCGTTTTACCGTCCGTTTGGACCAACCGCTCGTCACGCCCGAGAAAACGAACAAGGTGGTGGCCTTTCATTTGGCCGAAGGCGGCAAGATCACCATCGATGGCACGGAGGGCAAGTTGGAGGGACTGACCAAAGGCATGAGGGTCACCGTTTCG
>RGYX01000069.1 GCA_010031845.1 Verrucomicrobiota bacterium | reverse complement strand
GATTGGTCGCCAACCAACTCATGGGCCTCCATGGCATCATTAACGGCACCTCCAATTACATTCTCTCCCGGATGGCGGAGGATGGATCCGACTTTCAATGCGCCCTCGAACAAGCCAAGGAACTCGGCTACGCCGAAGCGGATGACCGCTTGGACGTGGACGGGATCGATGCCGCCCACAAGGCCGCCATTCTCTGTCTGCTGGCCTACGGATTCCTTCCGGTCTTTGGAGAAATACCGGTCGAGGGCATACGGCACGTCTCCTCTCAGGATGTCTCTTTCGCCCGCCAACTCGGATATGTCATCAAACTTCTGGCCATGGTTCGCCCCGTGGGGAACGACCGGGTGGAGGTCCGGGTGGCCCCCACCTTGCTTCCCTCCCGCCACCCGATGGCTTCGGTGCACGGGGTTTTCAATGCCGTGGGCCTGATCGGAAATCTTGCCGGGCCCGTGCAGTTCACGGGTCGTGGTGCCGGTCCTGACGCCACTTCCAGCGCCTTGCTGGCCGACTTGGCCGAAGCCGCCAAAAACCTTCGGGACAAAGCTCCGGGGCCAACCATTCCCAAGTCGGGCGGAAAGATGAAACTGATCGGCCAAGGGGAATCCATTGGAAGGTTTTACGTGCGACTGGAAGTTGAGGACCGCCCCGGAGTTTTGGCCCAAGTGGCCGGCATCTTTGGCGCGGAAAAAATCGGCATTTCCTCCGTCCTCCAACCCGAAGGCCATGGAGCGGGCTCTGTTCCTTTGGTGTTTCTCCTGGAGCAAGCCTCCGAGGCCTCCCTGCAGACAGCCATTGCCGCCATCGCCAAACTACCCAATTCCCGTTCGCCCGCCCGCATTTTGCGGGTCGAGGATCTCACATGAGCTGGGGTGGCATCATTCAAGCCTACCGCGACCGGCTTTCCCTTCCCGCAGGGGTCAAGCCCGTCACCCTTCTGGAGGGAAACACGCCCCTGTTGCCCGCACCACGACTTGCCGCGGCACTGAAGGGCGATCTGGATCTTCGTCTCAAATATGAGGGTCTGAACCCCACTGCCTCCTTCAAAGATCGCGGCATGACCATGGCCATCACCCATGCCATGGCCAAGGGTGCCAAGGTTGTGATCTGTGCCAGCACCGGCAACACCTCCGCCTCCGCCGCGGCCTATGCCGCCCGTGCCGGAATCTCCTCGGCCGTCATCATTCCGTCCGGAAAAATCGCCCTAGGTAAACTGACCCAAGCCCTGATCCACGGCGCGAAACTCCTCCCCATTCTGGGCAACTTTGATGACGCCCTGAATCTTGTCCGACAGATGTCCAACCTTCCGGGAGTCGAGGTCGTCAACTCCATCAATCCCGTCCGGATCGAGGGGCAAAAGACCGCCTCTTTCGAAATTCTTGAGGCCCTAGATAAAACCCCCGATTTTCATTTTCTTCCTGTCGGCAATGCCGGAAACATCACCGCGTATTGGAAGGGCTTTTGCGAAGCCATCGTCAAGGGGCCGAGACCCCGGATGTTTGGCTGGCAGGCGGCTGGGGCTGCCCCATTGGTGGACGGTCACGTTATCAAGGATCCGCAGACAGTGGCCACCGCCATTCGCATCGGCAACCCGGCCAGCGGACCCGGCGCTCTCGCCGCCGCCAAGGAATCGAACGGGAGGATCGACAAGGTGACCGACGAGGAGATTCTTGAGGCATACCAGCTTCTTGCCAAAACCGAGGGAATTTTTGTGGAGCCAGCCTGTGCGGCTCCGGTGGCCGGCCTCAAAAAATCCATCGCGGCCGGTTGGATTCCCAAAGGAAGCCTCGTCACCATGACGCTGACCGGCCATGGCTTGAAGGATCCCGACACGGCCCTGAGCGTCGCCGCCAAACCCGCCGATCCGATAACCCCGACCGTGGACGCCGCCCGCAAAGCCCTTGGACTTTAACCCTTATCTTTCATCTTGAACTTAAATCGCCCATCCCCGCACTTGCCTCCTCCCTGCCACCCCATAAGCTAAACCCATGATTATCCCTCTTCCCCTTGCCTTGGGCCTGCCTCAAGGCTCCGAATGGTTCTGGATTGTCCTCGTCATCATTCTTCTTTTCGGCGCCAAGAAACTCCCGGAGCTGGCCCGCTCCATTGGTCGCAGCCTCGGTGAATTTTCCCGCGCCAAGCAGGATTTCGAAAAAGAGATGAAAAACGCCGTCGAGGATGCCGACCGCAAGGATTCCGGAAAAAATTCGACTAAAACATCCTGATCTCGGAAGCGTGGCGTCCACCACGTCCCTGGATCATCAGAACCAGACAGACGATCCCTAGCCCCAAAATACCGTAGACCGTCCCCCACCAGCCCGGACCGAGTTGGAGCTGGGCCAGTAATCGGTCGGTATACGCGTCCGACATCTTCCAGCGCAGGACCCCGTACATCCCCAGGAGGCCCAAGGAAGTCAGCCCCAGAAGAGGCAGGGGCACCCTCCGCAGGACCAGGGCCACCCAACCCAGAAAGGTCAAAACCGGAATCAACATTAACCAACCCAGGAGAGGTCGGTTTTCCTTTCCATCCAATGCCACCGAGGCCAACTCCTGTTGCGCCTTGATCCTCGGAGTTCCGGAACGCGCCCCAAAAGCGAGTTGGAAACCGGAAAATCCGTCCACCGGATCCGCCCACATCTCACCCCATTCCTCTCCCCTCATCCAGAACATGGTAGGCCCCAACCCTTTGCTCCCCTTGGCCAGATTTCGGACCACTTCCACCGTGTTTTGACGAAGCGCATCGGGTGAAATCCGTACCCACGGCAGAAAAAAAGAAACTAGGCTTAGAAGCACAAAAAAACGTCCTGCCAGATGAATCGAATCATGCCTCACGTTCATCCATTAAACATCCTTCCCCCCGCAGATTCAACCCAACATCCGATCCTTCCCCCTTTTCTCCCTTCCTTGGACCCTCCATAGTTTCCCATGGTTAAAATCCACCCCCTCGAGGCTCTGGCGGTTGATCCCACCCGGGCGGACCGGGTCACCTGCGTGCCTTACGACATCGTTTCCCGTTCGGAGTCCCGCCAACTTGCGAAAGACAATCCCGACACCCTGCTGCGTGTGGACCGTGCCGATCTGGAATTTTCCGATGCGGTGAAGTTTAACGCACCGGAAGTCTATTCCCGGGCCGCCAGGAACTTTGACCGGCTGGTGCAAAACCAGGCCCTTCGCCCGGAGTCTGCCCCAACGATCTATCTCGTCCGCATGATCGACGGAACCCACCGTCAACGCGGCCTGGCAGCTTTGGCGGATTTCGCAGACTACGCATCGGGGCAACTGCGAAAGCACGAGTTCACCCGGCCCGACAAGGAAGATGACCGCGTCACTTTGATTCGCCATCTAGGGGCTCTGACCGGACCCGTTCTGGCCGCCTATCCCGACCTTCCCGCGCTGACCCAAGCCATGAATGAGATTGAGGCCAGGGAGAAACCCCTTGCGGAAGTCACCGATGAACGAGGAGTGATCCACACCGTCTGGCGTTGTCCGGATCCCGCGACGATCGTGAAACTCTTCGCCCAGGTTCCACGCGCCTACATTGCTGATGGTCACCACCGGGCGGCGGCGGCCGCCCGACTGGCAACAGAGAAACCCGGTCCAAGCGGGATTCTTACGGTCTACTTTCCTGCATCAGAACTCCGCATTCTTCCCTACCACCGCCTCGTCCTCAAACTGGACCCCCTGAGCCAGGAAACCCTGCTCACCGCGGCCAGAAAATCCTTCACCGTCACGCACTCGACTGGTGCGCCACCCGACGAGACCGGAAAAATCGGCCTTTTCCTTGGCGGCCAGTGGTATCAGTTGTCCTGGAAAGCCGACCCAAAATCGGATCCCGTCGCACGTCTGGATGCCTCAGCCCTCCAGGATCGGTTGTTGGGACCCGCCCTTCAGGTCAAGGATCCCCGCACCGATCCGCGGTTGGATTTCGTCGGCGGGATTCACGGCACCCAAGGACTCGAGCAAAAGGTTCTTTCGGGTCAGGCGGCGGCCGCTTTCAGCCTGCCGGCGGTTTCCATGAGCCAGATCCTTGCGGTGGCAGATGCCGACCAGATCATGCCGCCGAAAAGCACCTGGTTTGAGCCCAAACTCAGGTCCGGCTTTTACGTGCACCGCTTCGGCCCGACTCGGCCTTAAGCACCTCGCAAAAGATACCCACCCCCCGCGCCAAATCCTCCGGAGTCGCACGGGCACAGTTCAGACGGAAACAGGCCTCCTTGGGCTGTGCGGCAAAGAAAATCCCCCCTCCCACCACCGCCACCCCTCGCTCGAGGCATTTCTTCCTCACCTCCTCCATGATCCCCGGCTTCCCTCCCCGAACCCAAAGCATGTAACCGCCGCCCGGGTCGTCCGCCCGGTAGCCCTCCGGCAGCTCACGGGCCAGAATTCCTCCGGCCAACTCCCTGCGCTTGGCATACACGGTTTTAAGCATTTCCAGGTGCCCCTCCATCCGCCCCGACCGCAGAAACGCCGCCGTCATATATTCCGACGGTACCGCCCCATGGATCGATTGGCGGCACTGCCGGTCTGCCGCCGCCTCCATCCATTTGCCGGGCAGACTAAATCCGATCCGCAATCCGGGGGCCACCGTCTTGGAGAAACTAGTGGCATAGAGAACCGTCGACCCATCATCAAAAGCCCGTAGCGGCTTGGGTCGGGATCGTCCCAAGAGATCGCCGTAGATGTCGTCTTCCAAAATCGGAACCCCCGCTTGGCGACAAATTTCCACAAGTTTGGTCCGCCCCTCCTCTTTTAAGGTGGCTCCACTGGGGTTCGAAAGCGTGGAAGTGACCACCAGCAGTTTGGGCTTGGGCTTGGCTTTCAAAGCCCTCTCCCATTTGGACGGATCAGGCTCCTGCCCCACCGCGGTCGTCACGGTGCGGAACTTGACCCCCACGGCCCGCAATAACTCCAACTGCCCGTAGTAGGCTGGAGCCTCGCATACCACCGTATCTCCCTTCTTGAGCACGGTACCGATGATGGAAGCCAGGGCTCCCGAGCATCCGGTGGTGACCAGAACCTGATCTGCCTGGACACTCACCCCCCGTATCCTCAGATAATCCCGGATCGCTTCCCTCAATGGGGCCGCTCCTTCGGGGCGGTGATAACTGAACATCTCCCTCGCCCGGGACTGCACCTCCCCCTCCAAGGCCGACTTGAGGGCATCCAATGGCAGAAAATCCGGCGAGGGAATTCCCGCAGCCAGATTAATGACTTGGGGATCCTCGGTCTGCCGCATGAGATCTAGAAGTCGAAGAGGGGCCTGTGGCATTTCGAGGTTCTAGCTGTTCGCACCATCAACCGCGAGACCGTTGACTAAGGTATTTTGCGCCGTACTTTCGTTTTTTTCATGTCCGCCATCGCCTCCAGCCCCCTTGCCCCCTGCCACAAAACCCTTGGCGCTCGCATGATCCCTTTTGCCGGCTGGAATCTGCCCGTGGAATACAGCGGGCTTTTGGCCGAACACAAAGCCACCCGTCAGGCGGCCGGACTCTTCGATATCTCCCATATGGGGCAAATCCACGCCCTGGGGAAAGGAGCTCTTCCCGCTTTGGAATCCC
Organism: Verrucomicrobiota bacterium; assembly: GCA_010031845.1. GTDB lineage: Bacteria > Verrucomicrobiota > Verrucomicrobiia > Methylacidiphilales > Verrucolacustridaceae > Verrucolacustris. The sequence goes on along the minus strand of RGYX01000069.1, from coordinate 163 downwards.
TCCTCGCCAACGACCCGGCCAAGCTCCGCGACGGGGAGGGACAATATACCTTTCTGCTGAACCGGTGCGGAGGGGTCATCGACGACCTTTTCCTTTACCGTTTGAACTCCGAGGACTTTTTGCTCGTGGTGAACGCTTCCCGCCATGCCGAGGATCTGCAGGT
>RGYX01000068.1 GCA_010031845.1 Verrucomicrobiota bacterium | reverse complement strand
GGGACTGCGGAACGGGCGCTCCCGGACCAACGACTCATCGGTTTTAAGGAAGCCGGCCACACTGTGGATGCGGGTGGTCTCAAACGACTCCTCCATGGTCATTCTGGGCAAGATTCCTGGAACCCTCTTGGCCAACATGCTCTTTCCTGATCCCGGTGGGCCGATCATCAAAAGATTGTGATTTCCGGCCGCTGCAATCTCCAAAGCCCGTTTTACCGTCTCTTGTCCTTTCACTTCACAAAAGTCCGCACCCTTCGATGACTCTCCGGAAGTTCCATTCCCGTTTTTCATTTTTGAAGGCGTCACTCCACAAGGCTGGGCCTTCCCCTCCACAATCTCTGCGGCCTCCCGCAAATCCCTCACCGGAATCACCCGAACCCCATCCACCACAGACGCCTCAGCGGCGTTCAAATGGGGAACCATCAAACCCCGAACCCGTTGATTTCTGGCCAAGAGAGCGATGGCCAAGGCTCCGCGAACCGGTCGGACTTCTCCGTCCAACCCCAATTCTCCAATGACCATCCACTCGCCTAAACGATCCCGGTTGACCAACCCCGCACAGGCCAAAAGGCCCAAGGCAATGGGAAGATCAAAGCTGGGCCCGGCTTTTTTCAGATCGGCCGGTGCCAAACTGGCCGTGATAAACCCCTCGGGAACATAGTACCCGCTGTTGTAGATCGCTGCTTTCACCCGTTGGCGGGACTCCTTCACGGCCGTATCCGGCAGCCCTACCACGACAAAGTTCTCTTTTCCTCCGCCGGCATCCACCTCCACTTCAACCGGCAAGGCCTCCACGCCCACCACCGCCGCCGACCACGTGCTGGAGAAGTTTTTCATCGGCTCCAGGTGAAACCTGCCTCTTGCAAGGAAAAGGCCCCACGAATCCACCGGACTCGGGGCAAGGTACGCGACTCATAAGAAACTTCCACAATGTCAAACCGCACGGGAGGGGGTCTACCGGCCAACTCCCGCAAGTAGGCATTGGCCGTGGCGATAATTTTTCTTTGCTTGATCCAAGTTACCGAATGTTCCGGCGCCATTTTTGCCCGCATGTGACGGGTCTTAACCTCCACCATGACCAATTCCGTTCCATGCCTGACAATCAGATCAATCTCCCCGCCCCGGGCCTGAAAGTTTCGCACCAAGACCCTTAATCCTGCCCGCGCAAGGTGGCAGGCGGCCACAGCCTCCCCATACCGACCGGCCAAGCGGCTGCTTTTCCAATCAGGACAGGGACGAAGATCCCACGGGTAAAAACGACCGACGATGGATCGGACAAGGCCCGTGTTCGGCCAAAGCCTGGAGATGAGCCGCCGTGCCGTACCCCTGATTCGTGGCAAATCCATACTGGGGATATAACTGGGAAAAGCGGAAAAGGATGCGGTCCCGCGTGACTTTTGCCACCACCGAGGCGGCAGCGATCGAGGGACAAAGCCCGTCCCCTTTGACGATCCCGATGTGATCCCTCCCCAGATGTTTGGCCCGGGGTCCATCCACCATTACCACCCCGGAGAAATCCCCCAAAGCCTCCAAGGCCCTTCTCATGGCCATTTGGCTGGCGACCAGAATATTGTGTTTCTCAATTTCCTCCACCGATGCCTCCGCCACAGCCCAGCGTCCATGCTCGCCCGAGGTCAAAACCGCATACAGGGTCTCCCTTTTTTTAGGGCTCAGTTTCTTACTATCATCCAACCCCGCAATCACGGTATCCGAACGGTGAAAGACATAAGCGGCAGCCACCACCGGCCCAGCCAAGGGGCCTCGCCCCACTTCGTCGACCCCCGCCACCGGTCTGCCACCGGACCGGGAATGTTCCTCTTTCCAGTCCGGAGGAATCCCTAGCTCCGCTTGGTTTCGACGACTTCCTGAACCGACATGTCCGACCGACCCCGAAGATAGAACAGCTTGGCGCGCCGAGGGTTGCCCTTGGTCTCCACTTCAATCTTCTCGATTCGGGGAGAGTGGACGGGAAAAATTCGCTCCACCCCTTCCCCGTAGCTGATTCGGCGAACCGTGAACTGTTCGTTGAGGCCGCGTCCTTTACGGGCAATGACGGTTCCGGTGAAAAGCTGGGTCCGTTCCTTGTCACCTTCCTTAACCCGGGTGAACACCTTCACCTTGTCCCCGACCCGAAAGCCGGCACGCCCTTCCTTGAATTGTTCCTTTTCGATCGCTTCGATGACCTTTGAGCTCATGCTGATTCCTCCTTGGAAACCTTCTGTTCTGCCTGTTTTTTCCCTCCAAGTAAATCCTCGCGTCGAGCCCGCGTCCTAACCAAGGCCTGCTCCCTCCTCCATACCTCGATCTCCGCATGGTGCCCCGAAAGCAGCACTTCCGGCACCTTCATCCCCCGAAAGACCTCAGGACGGGTGTACTGGGGCCCCTCCAAAAGGCCTTCTCCCTCAAAGGAATCCGATCCGGCCGAATCCTGATTTCCCAACACCCCGGGAATCAGCCGCACCATGGCGTCAATCATGGTCAGGGCCGGCAACGTGCCATTGCTTAAAATGTAATCGCCCACGGAGATTTCCTCATCGATCCATCCTTGGCGCACCCTTTCGTCGATCCCCTCGTAGTGACCGCTGACCAAAAGCAGCCTTTTGTGGTTTTGGACGAGGCGGCGAACCATGGGTTGATTTAGTTTGGCACCCTCCGGAGTTAGAAAAATGACCCGGGCCCGGTTCTCGCCCTCACCACGCAGATGCTCAATTGCATCCACCAAGGGTTCCGCCTTCATCACCATTCCGGGACCTCCGCCAAAGGGGCGGTCATCCACCGTGTGGTGCTTATCCTTGGCGTAATCACGAAGTTGATGAACCCGGATCTCCACCAACCCAGCCCGTTGGGCCCGGCCGAGTATGCTCTCGCCCAGAACCCCCTGCGCCATGGCGGGAAATAGGGTCAACAAATCGATCCTCATGCCAGGTCCCCCTGATGTCCGTCTTCCACTTCGACAAAAATGCGTCGCCCATCCCGGCTGGCCGCGTTGAGAAGGGAGCGGATGGCTTCGATGGTTCGACCGTTGCGGCCAATGATCCGGCCCAGATCCTCAGGGTTTACGCGGATGCGAAAGAGGGAACCCCGGTCATCCCCCGTCTCCTCGACGTCTACCTCGTCGGGATGAGTGACCAAACGACCGAGAACGAGCTCCAGGAAATATCGCATGGGAATTCCGAGCTCACCAGAACCGTCAGGCTTTGGTCTTGCGGCGGGCTTTGCGGATGAAGCTGGCCACGGTCTCGCTGGGGCGGGCGCCACGTCCGACCCAATGATCGATGCGATCGAGCTTGAGCTTCATTCCCTCGTTCTTCCCCATGGGATCATAGGTGCCGACCAGTTCGAGAAAACGACCATCGCGCGGACTTTCCTTGTCCGTCACAACCACCCGAAAGTAAGGCCGATTTTTTTTGCCCTCTTTCCGTAAACGTATCACCACCGCCATAAGATTATCTCCTGTGTTTCCGCCATCCCTCTTCCAGAGCCCTTATCGATCAGGCAATTCCAGCGAGGAACAGCGAACATAAAAACCTATCAAAAAAATCCCGGCTTCCAAGGATAAAGTCCCTAGGCCTAGGACTTTCCAACAGCCAAAGCCTCCACACACTCCAACCAGGCGTGAATCAGCCATCCGTGAATCTCTTGGATCCGCGAGGTATCCTCGCTTGGAACTACAATTGCGTGGTCACAAAGAGATGCCGCCGGCCCCCCCCCTTTACCCAAAGCGCCTATCCTCAGCATTTTACGGCTTTTTGCAATTTCGAGGGCCTTAAGAATATTGGGAGATTTTCCGCTCGTGCTGAAGATGATTAAAACATCTTCGGGCTTTCCGAACGCCTCGACCTGCCTTGAGAAAACGTCCTCGTAGGACCAATCGTTGGCGATACAGGTCAGAGCCGATCCATCGGCTGAAAGGCAAAGGGCGGGCAAAGCCTGTCGGTTCCCCCGGTAACGCCCGGTCAACTCCTCGGCGATATGCATGGCGTCCGCGGCGCTCCCTCCGTTGCCACAGGTCAGCACTTTTCCTCCTTTTCGCAAACGCTCTGCCAACTCGCGACCCGCCTTTTCCACGTTGGGTAAAAGGCCACGACACCGCTTGACGGTTTCCTCCAGTGCGGAAAGATCATGGGAAAGATTCATGGACCAGACTTCCTAATTGTGCACACCGGATGAAAATCGTCGAAAAATATCTTTGGCGGTCGGTCGTGCTTCCCACGTTTTTCATCATTGCCGCCTTGTTTGCCCTCTGGTTGATGTTTGATGTTTTTGACAAAGTCGGACGACTCATGGAAAAGAGCCCCCCTCTTTCCCTGTTAGCCAAATATTTTCTGGTGCAGTTACCCAGCTTGGCGCAGTCCATCCTTCCGGTCGCGGTTCTCTTCGCCACCCTGTATGTCTTGGCTTATTTCTCCAGACACCGCGAGTCCGTGGCCCTGTTGGCCGCCGGAATGAGCCCCGTCACCCTGGCCCGCCCCTTCCTGATTTGCAGCAGCCTCTTGGCCCTAGTTCTCTATTTCCTTTCCTATTCCCTTTCTCCCACCGCCCAAGCCGGACGGGAAAAAACCAAACGGGAAATCAAAAAGGAACCGACGGAGGAGGCCGTTTTCCGCAAACGATCCGCGATGTGGAGATCCTGATGAGAACGGAACCAGAGGGGAACGACCTGGGAAAAATCTTTGCGAACGCCGCGACCTATGTTGGGGGAATCTGGCATTTCCATGGGGCACGACGGGCGGATTACGCGAGTGGATCGGAGATCCTTGGCCCCTTGCTTGATGAGTTGGCCCTCCCGGAACTTTCTGAACCTCCGGAAACCCTGGCGGCCAAGTTGCTACCACCCGATGAGCTTCCTTGGCCAGCGGTGGCTCGTTTGGCGACTGATCAGGCGCGCCTAAACGAACGTTTGCGGGCACCTTATGCCACCGAAAACTGGGCTCTGCCTTTTTGGAATTGCCTTCGGCATGACGGATGCCCGGAGAAACGTGGCTGCCACCATTTTCAGCAGTGTCTTTGTTCTCTTCGGTTTCCTGGTCTGCACCAGGCTTTTTGTCGCCTTGGGGCAGGGGAATCGAATTCCGGCTTTTTTGGGTGGAACCGGATCCATCATCCTGTTCGGCCTCGGGGGTCTCTACTTGTTTGCAGAAAAGGTCGGATGGCTCTGGGAACTTGAGGGATGGAGTCGCCAACATCCCGCGGCACGGGTCTGGTTGCGACGGGCGGGACTGATCTCCCCATGATTCGCACCAGCACTTTTGCCCTGACCGTTTATTTGGGTCTCTCATGGACCGGATCGGCAGATGAAAATTCCATCTACAGTAACGCCCCAGCCCGGCTTTCTATCTCCCCCCGGCCTATCGCACGGGAGAACCCTGTTCCCTTTGTTATCCCGCTGCCCGCCCACGCCCAACCCATGCCTCAAAAGGAGCGAACCTCTTTTGCCGTCGAATCCAGCAGAAAAGCGTCTCCCTTAGAAAGCGCGAGGGAGGTGGGATCGGCTGAATATCTTCTACCCGAAGACAAAAAAAATAACCCGATCACTCCGGAAATGGCCAATCTGAATCTACCCAGCGACACCGTTCTGATCGCCAAGGATACGGGAGAAAAAATAGTTCTTCCGGCGGGAACGTACCGGCAGATCATGAAATTTCCCATCGACTCTCCGGCCATGGATGAAAACACCCGAAACCGCGAATGGAGATCTCCCACGATCCAAACAGACGAACCC
>RGYX01000067.1 GCA_010031845.1 Verrucomicrobiota bacterium | reverse complement strand
AAGGTTTTATGCTTCTCGGTCAAAACGACACGAACTCGTTCACCCGGAATGGTAAAAGGCACAAAAATGACCTGCCCATCATGACGTGCAACTCCGTCCCCGCCGTAGGCAAGCTCGGTGATGTGAAGTTCAACCGGCTCCCCGCCGGCCTCGGGCGGACGCTTCAGTACCAGTTGTCTTTCAGATCCGCCGGAGGATAAGGCTCGACCTGACCGGTGTCATGCGCCGGCATCTTCATCGATTTGGTGGGAATAAAGAATGTCGCAATCTCCAATGCCCCGATCCCCGTATCCATCACCATGCGCGAGAGTCCCTGAGTAAATCCAAAGGTATCCCCATAGGTTCCGCCCCCTTGCTGGGTCGCGATATAAGGGGAATCAAAGACTTCCGAAACAGCCAGAGTCACATTGGCCACGCCGCGTCCCAGTTTTTCCATCATCGTGGGCTTGGGAGGAAGCCGAAGATCGGCCATGCCTAGGGCTGGAAGAAAAGCGAAAGCCAAGGGAAGAAGGGTTTTTCTCATGACTAATGACTGACAGCCTTTCCCGCCTTCGCAAGAGGGAACCAAGCTTTAGGGGGAATAATTTGTGAATGCCGGGGAACGCTTCTGCCTCTCCCGAAACAGCCCGATCACCCCATCGGCCACCCGATCGGCATATTCGCGAAAAATGTTCTCCCGCGTCACCCCCCCGATCAGTCTTGTGCCTTCATACTCTCCCGCCTGAATCCAAGAGTAACTGGTCCGGTCGTTCATGTATGGCCCCTCAACAAAGATCACCGGTCCATGAAAAAGCCGGTTGGCGATCAGATTCCGGTACCAAAGATAGGGGCTGGCCCCGGTCGCGTGGGCGTACCCCGCGCCACCACAATCTTCAGGCGGAAAGCCCCACTTTTCCTTGAACTCCTTTCCGATAGCCGCCCCGATCCCCAACTCCTCGGGATTCGAGTTTTCCAGCAGTTTTTGAAAGAGATGAAATTTCTGGTCATCGAAAGCAAGTTCGTCCGCTGTGTAGGATCCGTGGGCAAAGAGAACCAAGCGCTTGGCCGAAGCCAACGAGGCGCGCCCCGCCCGGCCCCAAGGGGCCGCGTTGTAATGAAGACAAAGGGTGAAATCGGGCCGCAACTCCTCGTTGACCTTTCTCGCCCGAGCCTGAATCTCGGCCGTGCGGTAAAAAAGAAGCTCGGCATTCCAACGGATCAACCCGTTGGCGGAATACGAGGGGAATCGGCGGCTTTTGATGTCCTGCAACATGTACTGGATGGCTTCCGGATACAGATCCGCCGGGCGCAGCTGGGTGGTGGGCTCGAATCCCTGATGCGTCCAGACCACCTGGGCTCCGGCCTGCTGTAAACGCTCCGCCAACAGACGGCAGGTCTTTAGATTGAGTTCCCCCTCCACCACCGGGCGATCCCGCCCAATCCGAAACGTCCTCTCCTCCACGTCCGCCCAATCCCCACCGATATGGCCCGGATCCAGACAAACCACTTTTCCTAACAGGGGTTTTTCCGGCACAGAGGATAGAATCGAAATCGCCTTTTCCTCCTGGCCCCCACCCTTGGCGAAACGCAGATAAAAAAGGGCCTCGGTCTTGGCCGTGTCCCGGAAAAGCTCCACCCCTTCATCTGTTAGCCGGATATAACGCGCCAAAACCCCTGCCGGGTCGTAGATCCTTCTCCAACGATCCTCAAACTGAGCCCGCGTGATGGTTTCTTGGTGGGACTCCAGAAGCCGCCATTCAGGCATTTCGGTGACGGGGGAAAAAAGCAGCGCCTTTTCCTCCTCGGCCTGACTCCGGGCCGCCACAATCCATAGGCACGCCCACCCGATCATGCTGACAAACCTCATCACCCAGAATTATGAAACCGCATGAAGGAGGAGGCAAGGCCGGCGCACCACCCGACTTGAGGAAGTTGGCCATCAACCATACCCTTGTTGGATGGAACCCTTGGCTTCCCCGAACTTCCGCCCTTCGCGGGACCGGATCCTCGCCGTGGCCATGGTCACCTTGGCTGCCCTGTTGGCCTCCGGATGGATCATGAGGGAAAGGCAGTGGGCTGCCGACCTGGCGGAATCGCGGGAGGATCTCCGTCAAGTGCTCCATCGCCTGCAGACCCTTTCCGCCTCAACCGACCAAATCCGCTCGGCTTACCTCCAACGGAAAGCGGAACTGGAAAATACCCGAAAAAAATTGGAGTCCGCCACCGCCCGGACCCAGGAGGATAAGGGCAAAACCCCCACATCCAACTCCACCCCGGACAAACCAAAGGATAACCCCGGCATCGCCGCTCTGATGGAAAAGATCTCCCAAACCAAACTTCCCGCCTGGGCCGCCATGGAAAAAAGCCCCACCGCCCTTCGTATTCTTCCCGGAGTGGGACTGCCCGCCGGGAACGAAGGCTTTACCGCCTTTGGTTCCCTCGCTCCCCAACTGGCGGGCTTGGATTCAACCTCGACCCTGGAACTCATTGGGCGAGCTGAACCGGGTAACGATGCCTGGGAGACCGCCCAGGAAAGAGCCCACCGACTTCTCAGTTCGGCGGAAAAATCCCTGAAGGGACAGACGGGCCGCATCCGTCTCCGGATCGAAGTACTCAAGGGACCGAGGATGGAGTGGCGCATCGTTCCCGCGGATCCGGCTCCCTCTGCCAACCCCGAATCCAAGCCAGCCCACAAATGAGCCTGGTTCTGGTCGACGGACACTATTATGCCTACCGATCCTTTTACGCCATCGCCAACCTGACCAATTCCAAAGGTGAACCGACCAATGCCGCATTTGGATTTGCCTCCGCCCTGCTGCGCATGGCTCAGGACCTTCAGCCCAAACTCGGAGCTGTGATTTTTGACGGGGGGATCCCGCAGGAACGAATGGAGACCCACCCGGAGTACAAGGCCAACCGCAAGGAGACGCCCGAAGCCCTGGAAAAACAGATCCCCTTGCTCTATGAGGTCGCCCAAGCCCTCGGCTGGAAAACCATCTCCGTGGAAGGCGAGGAGGCTGATGACGTGATTGCCAGCTATACCGCTGCCGTGGACGGAAATACCTGCGTCGTGGCCACCAATGATAAGGATCTCATGGTCCTGGCCGCCCGCGGGGTCCGCATCTACCAACCCAAATCCGAAGGCTTCGAATTGCTGGGCCCGCCGGAAGTCGAGGCAAAGTGGGGCGTGCCTCCGGACAAGGTCCCCGAACTGCTCGCTTTGACCGGTGACGCCTCGGACAATTTTCCGGGCATCGCCGGGGTCGGTCCCAAAACGGCAGCCAAATGGATTTTGGAACACGGAACCGCGGAGGGCGTGCTGGCCGCCGCCGATCGCATCAAGCCGGAACGCTTTCGCCCGATCCTCCGGGAGTCGGCGGAGATCGTCCGACGAAACCGCAAGATGGTTGAGTTGCGCACCAAGATTCCCCTGCCCGTCCCCGTCGAGCAGCTTTCGCTCCAACCCGACCCCGAGCGCCAAGTGAAGCTTTTCCGCCGGCTGGAATTTAAGCGGTTCACCCGAGAGGCCGAGGCCCGGCTCGCCCAGATGAGACCCAATCAGCCCGATCTTTTTGGAGGGTGAAATCTTGAAGCCCCGGATCGAAAATCTCTATGTCCACATTCCCTTCTGTACGCATCTTTGCCCCTACTGCGATTTTCCCAAGGAACGGCTCGCCGGAAACCGGATGCGGGAGTTTCTGCGAGGACTCCAGGCCGAGTGGCAATGGGCCCAAGGGGAGATGGAACTCCGGCCCCGCCGGATTTTTTTCGGCGGTGGCACCCCGACGGCTCTTTCCCCCACCCTTTTGCGGGAACTTTTTTCCATCGCCCCCTGGGGGAATTCCGAGGAATGGACGGTGGAAGCCAATCCCGACGGTTTCGGCATCACCAAAGCCTCCCTGCTGGCCGAGGCCGGTGTGACCCGGATCAGTCTGGGCGTGCAGGCATTCCGCCCGGCCGACCTGAAGTGGCTCGGCCGCCGTCACTCCCGAATTTCCATCCAATCAGCCGTGCAAGCTGCCCGCGCCGCCGGAATTCCGCAGGTGAACCTCGATCTGATTTACGGACTGCCCGAGCAAGGCCCGGCGGAATGGCAAAGCACTCTCGAGGAGGCATGCGCACTTGAGCCGGACCACATTTCCGCTTATGCGATCACGCCGGAGGACGGCACGGAACTGGCGGCGATGATCGAAAGGGGGGAGTGGCATCCCGACCCGGAAAACGAGGCCGTTCTTTTTCTCCTGACCAACCGGATTCTGGAGAGCCGGGGATTCACGGCGTATGAGATCTCCAACTTCGCTCGGCCCGGCCAGGAGTGCCGCCACCACCAGGCGATTTGGTCCGGGGAGGACTACCTGGGATTTGGCCCGGGGGCCGTTTCCACCGTCTCCGGCCGCCGATGGCGCAACCACCCGGATACCACCCGTTACGCCGAGTCGGCCCTCGCCGGCCCCCATCCCCAGCGGGTGGAGGAAGAGCTGCGCGGGGAAAAAGAACGGCGCACCGAAAAAATCCTGCTCGGTCTCCGGACCAATACCGGTCTGGAGGAAACAACCCTTTCCGGTCACGAAGATTCCCTCATCGAGCTGGAAAGAAAAGGTTGGGGCCGGCGCTTGGACGGTCGTTTTCTCCTGACGGCCCGTGGCCGCCTAAGGGCGGATGAGGTGGCCGCCATCCTGACATGAACACCGAACCAGCGATCCTTACCCGCGGTCTGGGAAAAGTTTACCGGGTGGCAAAGAAAGAGCCCGGCCTGGGCGGGGCCATCCGCGGACTGTTTCACCGCCGTTACGACGATTTGGTGGCGGTCGGGAGTGTGGACCTCGAAATCGCCTCTGGGGAGTTGGTGGGTTTCCTCGGCCCCAACGGGGCCGGCAAAACGACCACGTTAAAAATGCTCTCCGGACTACTCCACCCCACCTGCGGGACCGCTCGGGTTCTTGGCCACGTGCCTTGGGAGCGGACCACGGACTTTCGTCGGCAGATCTCCCTGTTGCTAGGGCAAAAAAACCAGCTCCTCTGGGATCTTCCGGCCAGGGAAAGCTTCGAGCTGAATCGGGCTATTTATGGAATCGCGGTGGAGGAGGGCCGGAAGACCATCGACCATCTCGCGGGCGTGCTGGAAGTGTCTTCCCTGCTGAACAAGCCGGTGCGGGAACTTTCGCTGGGCGAAAGGATGAAGATGGAGCTGATCGCGGCTCTGCTCCACCGACCGAAGGTCCTTTTTTTGGACGAGCCGACGCTCGGCCTGGACGTCGTCTCCCAACACCGCGTACGGGATTTTCTTCGGCACTTGGTGGAGGAAGAGAAAATCACCACCATTCTGACCAGCCACTATCTTCAGGACATTGAGGCTTTGTGCCGACGGGTGATCATCATTGACCACGGAAAGGTGATTCACGACGGATCGTGGGAAAAAATCCTGCAGAGCTTTTCCGGCCGGAAGGAGATTGTGCTGAGATTTGCCGGTCCTCCTCCCGAACTCGGGGGGGAGGAGTGGGGGGAGCCGGTTTCGCGGGACGAAGCCACCGTGCGGTTGAGAGTTCCCCCCGCACGAGTCACGGAGATCAGTCGGCGTGCTTTGGAACTGCCCGGACTGGAGGATATTCGGATCGAAACCATGCCGGTGGAGGAAGTCATTCGGCGCGTTTTCACGGGGGGGAAGGGGAGATCTTGAGATTAGGATTCAGATGAAGATTGGGTAGGGCACTTTTGCCAAAAGTGGCTGCCACTTGGCCCCCTCATCGAGGGCGCCCCACCAAATGTTGTTTTTGAAAATTCCTCCGGGGATTCAATATTTTAGCTTTGGTAG
>RGYX01000066.1 GCA_010031845.1 Verrucomicrobiota bacterium | reverse complement strand
GAGCGGAGACGGATAAGGTCGGGGGCCACCCGGAGCATGTCGGTGAAATGGGTGAAAGGTTGGTCGGCCAGTTCGATGAAGGCCCGCTGGAAGATGGCATGGGTTTCGCCGACGAAGCGGCGGTAGCCTTCGAGATCGTCGGGGGCAAGACGCTGGACCTCCGCCTCCATGTCGGCCTGATTGCCAGTGTACTCGAAAGAATAGCCGTCGTGCCAGACAATCCGGTAAAAAGGGTGGCAGGGAACGATCCGGATATAGTCGGAGGTTTTTTTTTGGTTGAGGGCAAAAAGCTCATCCAAGAGAAAAGGGGCGGTGAGGATGGTGGGGCCGGCATCGTAGGTGAAACCCTGGTCGCGAAAAACGGAAGCGCGGCCGCCTGGTTGTTCCAGAGCCTCGAGGAGGGTGACCTGATATCCACGGGCCTGCAGGCGAATGGCGGAAGCCAAGCCCCCGAATCCGGATCCAATCACGATAGCGGGGGGGCGGGGGGAGGCGTTCAAAGGGAAGACTGGATACGCCAAGGATCAGGCGGGTCCGCCGAACGAGGCAAAATCATCGAGATCGAGGACATCAAACCAGGTGGTAATGTCATCGCGGTCGGCGTGGGCGGTTTTTTGGTAGGTGTTCATCCGTTCCCTTTGGTCGATGGAGGTGGGGGCTCGGCGGTTCATGAAGTCGGACCAAGCCTCGATCTCCTGACCGGATCTGCGGTGTTTTTGGTTTTTTTGGATCCAGGCCAGGATTTCCCCGTCGCCGAGTCCGCGGGCCACCTGTCGTCGGAGGGCGATGGGGTTGATGCCGGCAAATTTCAAAAAATACTGGTCGAGGGGGCAGTTGAAGGAGTAGTCACCGTTTTTTTTGGCCAAGGTGGCCCGGCATTTGTCCAGGATTCTGGGCAAAATGACGTAACCGCCCAACCGAATCCGGGGACTGCGTGGGGGGTGGCGGGTCAAATCGGGTGCTACAAGTTTCGGCATCGGGGGAGAATGCCTTGATCAGGGTGCGGGGCAAGGGTGTGTGCGCTGATTTTTTTCGGGAAGTAGACCATCTTTTTTGTTTTCAGGTTCATCTACGGTTCTAAAATCAATGTAAAGTGTTCATGGGTATTGATATAAGATTTGAACAATCAAGGGTTTTTAATGTCAAAGAAAGAGGCGGTAGATCATGAAAATCAACGATTTATTTAATTTTTCACCCCTCTTGAAAATTGACCACTGCAGTACTAGCTTAGTTCTTGTGAGAGGTTTTTCGTATTATTTCACGTGCGCCCTGTTCCTCTTGGGGACATTTCCCTTATCCGCTGCCCCTGATTTTAAAATCCGTTACAACCAGAAGTTTCCGTGTTTGGAGGTGATGGACTCGAAGGCGGTCAAAATCACCGATGTAACCGAAGGGGCCAAAGGCGAGACGGTCACCTCAGGAAAATCGAGTATCAATATCTCTTTCTCAAAAAATGCCGACGGTCAACCCGAGGTGACTCTGAGCGAAGCGAAAAGCCCCCTTTCCGAGATGGAAGTGGAAGCCTTCGGTTTGTCCGTGGGATTAAAGCCCGAGGGAACGGTTCTGGTTCGTTTCGGGGCGGACAACAAACCCAAGTTTGAAATGGATCGGACGGGAGGGGCCAGGTTTCTGATGGCTGATTTGGGGAATCTCGACACGGCGGCCGGCAAGGAATTGACCGCTGTTCCTTCTCCGGCGCCTGATGCCTCCACCGCCGCTGCCGCCAACGGTCCCTCCAAGGCTCTGACGCGTTGCCGGGAAAGGTTTGCCGCATGGAAAGAGGGAAAGGGTGGCTGGAGCAATAAGTCGGGAAAAATCCTTAAAACGGTTGGCGGGGAGACCTTGCAGATCGGTAAGGATCAGTCTCGGACTCTGTTGGAGGGGGAGGCTGTGCAGGTCGGGGGTACGATTGTTGTCGGAGCCAAGGGGCCGATGATCTTTCAAAGTGCGGGTGGGGTATTTCATGAAGCTTTGCCGGGGACGGAGATCGTGTTGTCCCCGCTCGAAAAAGACTCCGTGGACATCAAGGTGGAACTGCGGAAGGGCACGCTCTTGACGTAGTGGACATCAAGGTGGAACTGCGGAAGGGCACGCTCTTGACGTACGTGGCGGTGCCTCTCGTGGCTCCCCGGGCGAATCTGGTGGTTATCGCGGAAGGAATTGTGGCTCGGACCGGGGACGGCCTGTATCAGATCACCAAGGGGGATGACGGCAAAAGCCTGATCAGCGTGGCATCGGGTAAAGTGACCCTGGCGGATGTAGCTGGTGGGGTGGAACGTGGATCCGCCTCTGCCAATCAGAAGATGACTTTCCCCGGTGGTAAATCCACGGCTTTAGCGGCAGGAACCCCGGAAGTTGCCTCATTGAAAGCCCTCCCGGATGCATGTCGTGAGGCGACCTTGATGGATATTGCCCAAGACGGTGTTTTAGGATGCCCGGAAGCGCTGGAAGAGATTTTCACCGAAGTGACGACCCCTCGCCCGGATCTGAAGGATAAGCTGGCGACCCAATCGCTTGGGATTCGCCCTGAACTGTTGGGGTCGATTCAGAAAATCACGGGGCTGGCCGATCTTAAAGCCCCGGCCATGGGTGAATTTCACTCTGTCCAATTCAGCAAGCGAGCGGCCAAGATTTTGAAAGATGAGCCGAATCCGCTTTCCAAAAACGGCAAGGTGATTCAGGTATTTGGAACTGCAACCGTGGAGGGAAAACCGATTCAAACCGGGGAAGTCTTGGCAGAGGGGGCGGCCGTCAAAACCGGGCCCGGGTCGCAAGTCATGTTTCTGCCGGTTTCCGGGGTCATTGCGGAAATTCAGCAAAACAGCGAGGTGGTGTTGGAAAAAGCCTCCAGCCGGTTTGAAGCAGGTGTTTTGCAGGAAGCCACCGCTCAACTAAGAAGCGTAAAGGGGGATGTTCACTGCGCAATTATTGAGGGTTTCGGTGAAAAAATTTGTCTGAAAGTGGCCACCGCCAAGGGGGTGTTGAAAGCGATGAGCACCCCAGTGGGGGCCAAGCCCAAAAACCTGGAGGCCAAAGCAAAATGAAAACAAACTATCCGGCCTTATCCTTTTTGATTCTCCTCTTTTCAGGACTTGCCTCGGGTTGGGGCGCGGAAATTGGAACGGTTTTTACCGTGAAAGCGGGTGAGGATGGGGAAGTTGCCGCCCGGGTCGCCGCAGGCAGGGCGGAATTCGTCCCTGTCGAGTCCTCCTCTGGAATTGAGATTGGGGCTGAAAAAGGTTTTTCCAGCAGCACAGGACAGGTGACCTCGCTTGGTTCCACGGACGACTTTGCCGGACTTTCCATGGTGGCGGCGGATGCCCGTTCGGAGGATGGAAAGTCGGTTGCCGCCTCCAGTATGGCGCCCTCGGAAGGGGGTGGTCCTGGGGATGTGGCCACCGCGGCCGGAGCCGAGTCCACTGCGGCAGGCACCGAGACGGCCGCGGGAAACACCGGAAACACTGGGGTGCCTGCCACTCAGGCTCCCGTTCCTCCGGTGAATACATCGGGCAACAGCGGAAGCGCAACCCCCGTCTAGTTTCTTTCCCTGACAGAATGACCGAGTCTTGACGCTTGGACGACAGGCGTCTTTCTCCTAGAAAATCTTGGATGGATTACAGTTCGACCGTCCTTCTTCCAAGGACCGATTTTCCCATGAGGGCGGATTTGCCCAAGCGGGAACCTGCCATGGCGGCCGAATGGTTGGAGGGGAAGACTTACGAATCCCTGCTAAAAGCACGTCAAGGCGCCCCCGATTTCCATCTTCATGACGGGCCGCCCTTTGCGAACGGGGACGCCCATGTTGGCCACGCGCTCAATATGGTCCTCAAGGATATCGTCCTTAAAAGCCGGGCCATGATGGGATTCCGGACTCCCTTCGTGCCCGGCTGGGACTGTCATGGTCTTCCGATTGAGCACAAAGTGGTGACGGAACAGAAACTGGTGGGAGCGGAACCGGCGGTGATTCGTTCGAAATGCGAGGAGGTAGCCCGGCATTTCATCGGTCGACAAAGAGAGCAGTTTCAACGTCTGGGCGTCTTGGGAGATTGGGGGAAGCCCTACCTGACGATGAATCCTGCCTATGAGGCGGCGGAGTTGCGGATTCTGGCGGATTTAGTGGAAAAGGGGATGGTCTACGAGGGCTTGCGACCGGTGCATTGGAGCACGGGATGTCGAACAGCGTTGGCGGAGGCAGAGGTGGAGTACGCCGACCGCGAAGATGAATCAGTTTATGTAAGGATGGAATTGAAAGATTCCCAAAATGAGGATTTGCTGATCTGGACCACGACGCCCTGGACGTTACCGGCCAACTTGGCGGTGGCGGTTCATCCGGGGATGACGTACGTGCTGGCCGATGCAGGAAGTGGAAGGAGAGTTTGGTTGGCCAAGAGTCGGATGGAGGAGGTCTCCAAAGCGGCGGGAAAGGAATTGAAGGTGATCCGTGAGGGGAAAGGAAGGGATCTGGAAAAGAGGGCCTATCAACATCCTTTGGTGAAGCGGGAGGGAAAGGTTCACGTGGCGGAGTTTGTGACGGCGGATTCCGGAACGGGTTTGGTGCATATCGCGCCTGGGCACGGGCATGAGGACTATGTTTTGGGGCGTCAGCACGGATTGGAGCCTTTTTCACCGGTCAATGAGGCAGGAAAGCTGACGGCAGAAGCCGGGGTCCCTGAAATTGAGGGCAAGAATGTCTTTGCCGCGAATCCCGAGGTTGCTGACCTGCTGGATAAGAAAGGAAAGCTGTGGGCGCGGGAAAAGATACGGCACAGCTATCCCCACTGTCCGCGTTCCAAGACCCCGATCGTATTTCGGTCTGTCCGTCAGTGGTTTATCCGGATGGACCAAGTGCGGGATATGGCCTTGGCGCAGGTGGGGCAAGTGAAGTGGGTTCCGGGATGGGGCGAGAGCCGGATCCGGGGAGCCTTGGGGGCGCGTCCGGACTGGTGTATCTCACGCCAGCGTTCCTGGGGTTTGCCGATTCCTGCATTTTACAAACCTGATGGGACTTCGGTGCTCGATCCGGTGATTATCCGCAAGGTAGCGGATCGGGCTGAAAAAGAGGGCGCGGGTTTTTGGTTTAATGAAAACGACGCGGCCTTGGCCCAGAGTTGTGCCGTCCCGGGAGATTGGAAGCGTGGACGTGAGACGATGGATGTGTGGTTGGATTCGGGCTCCAGTTGGTCGGCCGTGGCCCAAGATGGCCGAGTTAAATTTCCGGCTGATCTGTATCTTGAGGGAAGCGACCAGCATCGGGGCTGGTTTCAGTCGAGCCTGCTGCTTTCGGTTGCGCTTACTGGGCGGGCGCCATTTAAGACCGTTCTGACCAACGGTTTCGTGGTGGATGTGGACGGACGCAAGATGTCGAAATCGAGAGGGAAACCGCCGGCCTTGATGGAGCTGGTGGACAAATACGGGGCCGATGTGGTGCGATTGTGGGTGGCCAGCGAAGATGCGAGAGAGGACGTGCCCTTTTCCACGGAAATCTTTGGCCGGGTGGGGGACAGTTATCGGCTCATTCGGAACTCCTTGAGGATTCTGCTGGGGAATCTGGCAGGCTTTGATCCGAACAAACACAAGGTGGGCCCTGAGGCGAGAAGCCCGTTGGATCGCTATATTTTGGTGAAGCTGGTTGATCTGGGAAAGGCGGTGAGGGAGGCCTATGAAAGTTATAACTTTCCGGCGGTCTACCACGCCCTGAACCGCTTCTGTTCGGTGGAGTTGAGTGCCTTCTATGTGGATGCCTGCAAAGATCGGATCTATTGCGATGCAGAGAATGACCCAAGGAGAAGGTCGGCTCAGAGCACCATGCAGGAGGTGCTGGGGGCTTTGATTCGTTGGGTGGCTCCTATTCTGGCCTTCACCGCCGAGGAGGCATGGAA
>RGYX01000065.1 GCA_010031845.1 Verrucomicrobiota bacterium | reverse complement strand
AGATCCCCTATTCGAAATCGGCTTCCAAAAACTTACGGAGCTTTTCGGGCCCCGCGGAGAAATGGAAACCCGCACCGTCCTCGAACACCGTTTTCAATGGAACCGCGCCCAACCCACAGCCGGCAAACCGCTTTTTCATTACGCCATGATCCTCGCTCTCGATCCGAAAGATCAGGTCGCCGCGGTCCGTGACTATACGGCGATCGTTCACGCCCCCCCGGAGCGCGCCGCCTGTACCGTTCACCTCTCCCACCTATGGATCGATCCTGCCTACCGGCGCTCCGGCCTCGCCGGCTGGATGCGGGCCTTTCCCGTGGAAACTGCCCGCACCCTTCTGGCCCGCGCGCGCCACGCTCTGCACGCCCCCATCACCTTGGCTGGCGAAATGGAGTTTCCCGACGGGAAGGATGAAGCCCGCAACATCCGCCTGCTCGCCTACGAAAAAGCCGGCTATCTCAAGGTGGATCCCCATGAGATGCCGTACCTGCAACCCGACTTCCGTGAACCCTCCGCCATCGACGCCTCCGGCGGTCCGCAACCCATCCCCATGACCCCCATCATTCGCCGCGTGGGTCGCGAATCGGAAAATTTTGCCCCCGCCTCCGAAATTCGCACCCTGATCCGGGATCTTTACGCGATGTATGCCGACACCTTTCGCCCTACCGATATGGCGCCCCTCTGGGAAAAATGGCGCGCCTATCCGGACGGTCAGTCCCCCGTTCCCCTGATCCCACCGACCCGACCATGATCGAAGCCTTTCACCATCCCGACTCAGCCGCCCCCATCGGGGAACACACCATGCCGATGGAAAAATTCCAGCAGGTGGCGGATCGTGCCGCCAAGCTTTCCGGCGTCCGGGTTCTCTCTCCCGACCCGGTGACCCGCGAAGACCTTCTCCAAGTTCATACCGAGGAGTACATCCGCGCCATCGAGACCGGCCATCCCAAACCTCTGGCCGAATCCCAAAAATTCCCTTGGACCCCCCAGCTCTACTCCTCCGTCCTTTACACCAACGGCGCCGTCTTGGCCGCCGCCCGTTCCGCCCTCTTGCATGGCATTTCCGCCGCCATCGCCAGCGGTTTTCATCACTCCTGCATGGATCACGGGGAGGGCTTCTGCACTTTCAACGGGCTGGTCGTGGCCCTGGAAAAACTTCACCGCACGGGCGCCATCCAAACCGGAGCCGTTCTCGATCTGGATCTTCATTATGGCAACGGAACTGCCTCTCTGCTCCAAGGTCGCTCCTGGGCCCGCGCCCTCTCCATTTACGGAAACGATTACTGGGACAACGTCTGCTACCGCGATGTCTCCACCCGCCACCATCACGACGGGCCCAACCACCGTTCCATTGCACTGCCCGCCAAAACCGATGGTCCCTATCTTCTGGAAGTGCTGGAGCAAAATCTCCCTCTCCTTCTTCGCCCGGCTCCTCCCGATCTTCTCCTGGTTCAGGCCGGGGCCGATCCCCTCCGTGATGACCCCTACTCCCCTCTCGATTTGGGCCCTGCCGACCTAGAAACCCGCGACCGCCTGGTCTTTGAATTTGCCCGGCGACACAGCATCCCGGTGGCTTGGACCTTGGCCGGCGGCTACACTCGGCCCGTGGAAAAAGTCGTGAACGTGCACCTCGGAACCTTCCGGGCCGCCCTCTCCGTCCATGGCACCTGACCCGATTTCCTGGCGGAATGCCAACCCCGGAGACCTTGCGGATCTTCTGCCGGAAATCCGCGCCTCTCATGCGGAAACCGTCCTCGCCGCCTCCCATGCTGCGGCCCAGGGCTGGGCCGGGACGCCCCTCTCCGAGCGGATCGAACTGCTCCGCTCTGCCCAAAAAACACTTCACGCCCGCCAAGAAGAGCTGGCGCAGGGAATCTGCCGCGAGATCGGCAAGCCCATCCCCGAGGCCCGGGGCGAAGCCGGGGCCCTGGTGGCCAAAATTGATTACGCCATCGCCGACGCGGAGAAGTTTCTCGCCGAAGAAACCCCCAATGACGCTCCGCAACCCAGCCGGATCCGTCGCCGTCCCCGGGGACCCGCCTTGATTATCGGGCCCTTTAATTTTCCCCTGCATCTCAGCCACGGGCCCGCCACCGCCCATCTCCTCGCCGGCAACCCGGTGATCCTCAAGCCCTCCCCCCTGGCTGCGTCTGTCTGCGCCCGCTACGCAGAACTCATGACCCCGCTTTTCCCCCCGGGGGTTTTCCAGCTGGCCCAAGGAGGCGCCCAGCTCGCCCGCACTCTGGCCTTCGACCGACGCAACCGCTCGGTGGTTTTCACGGGTTCGGTTCCCGCTGGACGGACTCTTCTCTCCGAGCTTGCTTCCCAGGATCCCTCCAAAGATGTGGCTTTGGAACTTGGTGGAAAAAATGCGGTGCTGGTTCTTCGGGATGCCGATTTTGTCCGGGCAGCCAACGCCGTGGCTGAGGCCAGCTGTCTGACCGCCGGCCAACGATGCAACGCCACCGCCCGCGTGCTGGTCGACCAGTCGATCCTCGCCCCTTTCCTCCAGAACCTCGCCCCTGCCTTCGCCCCGTACCAACCAGGATGGCCGGCGGATGAAACGACCAAATTGGGGCCGCTGACCACCGCCTCCTCCGTGGAGCGATATCGCACGGCCTTGCAGCCGGTGACTGGAGTCAAATTTCTATTGCCCGGAAAGGTTCATGAAAAGGTTGGCGGACGGCGGGGTCACTATGTCGAACCTTGCGTTCGCCAGTGGAAGGATGCCCCGTCCTACCTCTCCCACTCCTCCTCCCAGCAGGAGTTTTTTGCTCCCGTGGTGGAAGTCATCCCAGTCGATGGCCCCGAGGCCATGATTGCCGCCCACAATGCGGTCCCCTTCGGGCTGAGCGCCTCCGTCTTCACCACCTCCCGAAAAAACTTCGAACATCTGGCCAACCACCTGCACGCTTCCAATATTTATGCCAATCTTCCGACCACTTTTTCCCCTTCCGCCCTGCCTTTTGGGGGCTGGGGAGAGTCCGGCAACCATCATCCGGGGGGTCGAGGGTTTATTCGCTTTGCCTCTGATGAACAGGTCCTTCAGGAAGCCCGCGACACTGCCCCGTTCCATCTTTCTTGCCCCTGACAGCTTCTTGATCTGAAATCGTCTCTGATGATCGGCGCCCTCTCTTTGGGTCGTAAAAGCCTCTTCCGCCTACCTGACGGACCCACCCTCGTGAAATGGTTTTGTGGTTCCTGGACCTCCCTGGTCTTCGCTTTTCTCTACCTTCCGATTTTTCTTCTCGTTCTTTTCTCCTTTAACGAATCAAAAAGCGGATTCCAATGGGAAGGCTTCACCCTCCAATGGTATGAGGCCTTATTTCAAAACCGGATCCTCCTTCGCGCCTTCACCAACAGCCTATTGATCGGCACCCTCTCCACGCTTCTCGCCACCGGACTAGGCACCTTGGGCGCCTGGATGCTTTACCGCTTCCGCTTTCCCATCCATCGGATGATGGAGGCTTTCATTTTTGTCCCCATGATCATGCCCGAAATTCTCATGGGCGTGAGCCTGCTCGTTCTTTTCGTGAATCTATCCCTTCCGCTCAGCTACCTCACGGTCATCATCGCCCACGTCACTTTCACTTTCCCCTTCGTCCTGGTGGGAATGCAGGCCCGCCTGCAGGGCATGGATCCTTCGCTGGAGGAGGCTGCCATGGATCTGGGGGCTACCCCGCGTCAGGCCTTTTTCAAGGTTATCC
Organism: Verrucomicrobiota bacterium; assembly: GCA_010031845.1. Taxonomy (GTDB): domain Bacteria; phylum Verrucomicrobiota; class Verrucomicrobiia; order Methylacidiphilales; family Verrucolacustridaceae; genus Verrucolacustris. The sequence goes on along the minus strand of RGYX01000065.1, from coordinate 2,247 downwards.
TGCCCTATTTGACTCCCGCCATCGCCTCCGGGGCACTCTTGGCCTTCTCCCTCTCCTTGGATGATTACATCGTCACCGTCTTTGTTACCGGGGCAGAATCCCAAACCCTTCCCCTCAAGGTCTACGGCATGGTCCGGGTCGGCCTCAACCCCCAGCTGAATGCCTTGTCTGCGCTGGGAATCGTCCTCACCATTCTCCTTGTCTTCGCCAGTGAAAGGTTAAAGCAATCCAACTCAGGAGAATCAATATGAAAACCATCCGCCATCTCATCCTTGCCCTGCTCCCCTGGGCCTTGGTCGCCTGCGGCTCCAAGCCTGCCTCCACGACCGGGAATTCCGACGTTCCCGGCTCCCAGGAGGAGAAAAAACTCAATCTCTACTGCTGGTCCGAATACATCCCACAGTCAGTCATCGACGACTTCTCCAAGGAAACCGGAATCAAGGTTTCGGTGGAAAACTACTCCTCCAACGAGGAGATGGTGACCAAGCTTCTGGCGGGGGGCGGAAAATACGATCTCATCCAACCCAGCGAGTACACCGTGGAGGCCCTGATCCGGGAAAACCAGCTTCTCCCCATCAATCCCGCCGCCTTGAGCAATCTGGCCAACATCTCCTCAGAATTCCGCAATATGCCCTATGATGCTGGCAACAAGTTCTCCACTCCTTACATGGCCGGATTCGTCGGTATCTGCGTGAACACCGACAAGGTGAAAACCCCGGTCAAAGGCTTTACCGATGTCTTCACGCCCAACCACAAGGGCCGAATCGTCGTCCTCGACGATGCCCGGGAGATCACCAGCTGGGCGTTTGCCACGGAAAAACTTGGCATCAACGATGTCACTCCGGAAAACCTCGAGAAGGTCAAACCCATCCTGAAAAAATGGCTTCCCCTCGTGAAGGTCTACGACTCCGACAGCCCCAAGACCTCCCTGAAGAACGGGGATGTGGATCTCGGCGTGATCTGGAGCGGGGAGGCCGCCCTGCTTTACCGGGACGACAAAAAGTTCGCTTTTGTCCTGCCTTCGGAAGGCTCTCACTTGTTCGTGGACAATCTGGCCATTCCCAAAATGGCCGCCCATCCCCAGAACGCCCATCTCTTTATCAATTATATTCTCCGTCCTGAGGTCAGTCGCAAAATCTCGGAAGCTTTCCCTTATTACAATCCCAACAGCGCGGCGCGTGCCCTCCTGACGAACGAGGAGATCGCCAACCCCGCCAGCTATCCCCCCGCCCAGGACATCAACCGCATGCAGACGTTCCGCGATTTGGGCAAACAGGCCGCAGCCATCGACGAACTGATCACCCAGATCAAGGCGGGCGGCAAATAATTTCCATTGGCTGCGGTGGCTGATTCCCTGCAAGGAGGTTCGGTTCCTCCCGGCCAACAGGCGGGCTGGAGATCCTGGCTCCTGCTATCCCCCTTGTTGGTTTGGCTGGGATTGTTCGTTCTTCTGCCAACCCTCCTTCTGGTTCTTACCAGTTTCAGCCGCCGCGATGATATGGGCCGGGTGATCTACTCTTTTACCCTGGATAATTATCTCCGTTGTTTTGATGCAACTTGGTTGAGCATCTTCGGTTCCTCCATCCTCTACGCGCTCGTGGCCACCGTGATCTGTGTCCTGGTCGGCTATCCCGCCGCCTACACCATTGGTCGGGCCAGCCCGAAAAACCGGCGCATCCTTCTTACCTTGGTCATGGTTCCCTTTTGGACCAGCTTCCTGATCCGCACGTACGCCTGGATCTCGATTTTGAGTCAGGAAGGCCTGGCCAACAGCCTGCTTCTATCCGCCCATATGATCCCCACCCCCATCGGCATGATGTACACCCCCTTCGCCATTGTTCTGGGACTCGTCTACAACTACCTGCCATTCATGATCCTCCCCATCTACACCAGTGTTGAAAAACTGGACAACTCGCTCATCGAGGCCGCCTATGACCTCGGCGCTGGCCCCCTTCGCGCTTTTTCCAGTGTCATCATTCCGCTGACCCGACCCGGGATCGCTGCGGGCGCCCTTCTGGTCTTTGTCCCGGCCATCGCCATGTACGCCATCACCACCCTGATGGGCGGGGGCTCCAATCCCACGATTGGCGAAGTCATTCAGAACCAGTTCACCCGCGCCCGCAATCAACCGTTCGGAGCCGCCCTCGGAGTGCTTCTCATGCTCCTCTTTCTTGTCACTTTTCTACTTCTTGGCCGCAAGAAGTCCTCACCGCACGCCGCTTAGTCTTGAGGTAGGGCGGACTCGAT
>RGYX01000064.1 GCA_010031845.1 Verrucomicrobiota bacterium | reverse complement strand
TCACATTATTAACCATTCATCTCATGAATTACTTTTTTGTCATCATGGCCACCGCCATTTTGGTCGGTTGCGGTAAAGGAGGAGGTCCACCGAAGGATGCTCCTGTCCCAGTGGAACTGGTTCCGGTGGAGGTAGGCCCCCTACAGGAAACCCTAGATGCGGTGGGCTCGCTCGATGCCGAGGAGTCGGTCGACATCCGCCCGGAAGTGGATGGGGAGATCACCTCGATCCGTTTAACCGAGGGACAGACGGTGAAAAAAGGGGATCTTCTCCTTCAAATCGATGAAGCAAAACAGGCCGCCACCGTGGCCGAAGCCGAGGCAGATTACAAACTGGCCCAAGAAACCATCCACCGGGCTGATATGCTGCTGTCCGACGGCACCATCTCCCAACAGGAACACGACCAGACCCACGCCAATTTTTCCCGCATGGAGGCCTCCCTGGCCTTGGCCAAAAAGAGGATGACCGAATACACCCTCACCGCACCGTTCGATGGGATCCTGGGGCGACGGTTTGTCAGTGTCGGCCAGTATGTCAGCCCACAGACAATTCTTGTCAGCATTTACGATCTGGATCGCATGAAGCTGAACTTCAGCGTGCCGGAGCGCTACAGCGCCAAAATCAGCCCCGGGCAAACGATTCGTCTCAAAGTGGCTGCCTACGCTGAGGAGACATTCGCGGGGGAGATTTATCTGATTGAGCCCCGGGTCGACCCCGGAACCCGCACCGTGCAGGTTCGCGCCTATGTGCCCAACTCCGATTTACGCCTCAAACCCGGCATGTTTGCCAATTTGGAGATCACGGTCGGAACCAAACCCAAAGCCCTCACCATTCCCGAGGAGTGCCTCTTCCCCAATGCGGGAGGTTTTGCCGTGTACCGCTCCAACGAAGGGGTGGCCGAACTCGTTCCAGTCGAGGCGGGACTTCGTGTCCCGGGAAAAGTTGAAATTCTCAAGGGCCTGCGGGCCGGGGATTTAGTCGCCCGATCCGGCAATCTGCGCCTGTCTCCAGGCCGCAAGCTCCTTCCGGAAAAACCCGCCGCGACCCCGTGACCCTTCCCGAGTTCTGCATTCGGCGGCCCATTGCCGCCACCATGTTCAACCTGACCTTTGTCGTGATCGGTCTGGTTGCCTTGTCACGACTCCCCGTCCGTGAACTGCCCAACATCGATCCCCCCATCGTTTCCGTCACCACCATCTATCCCGGAGCCAACGCGGAACTGGTCGAGGCCGACGTAACCGAGCCCTTGGAGCAGGAGCTAAACAACATTCCCGGAATCAAAATTCTCCGTAGTGAATCCCGGGAGCAAGTGAGCGCCATCATTGTGGAGTTCGAACTGAATCACGATGTCGACACCGGGGCCCAAGATATCCGGGACCGCATTAGCCGGGTGCGCGACAAACTCCCGGACGACATCAAGGAGCCGATCGTGGCGAAGCAGGATGCCAACGCCCAAGAGGTCATGTGGGTGGCTCTTTCTAGCGCCACCCGTTCCACCCTGGAACTAACCAACTTGGCTGAACGTCAGATCAAAGATCGCCTCCAGGTGCTCCCTGGCGTAGGCGGCATTAACTTTGGCGGGGAAAAACGGCCCTCCATGCGAATCTGGCTTGATTCGGCCAAAATGGCCGCCCGGCAGGTCACCGCCACCGATATTCGCAGTCTCCTCCAAAGGGAAAACGTCGAACTTCCCTCCGGTCGAATCGAGGGACAGGAGCGTTCCCTTAGTATTCTCGCCCGAGGCCGGATGGACCAACCCGAGCAGTATGAAAATCTCGTGGTTAGGGAATCGGCAGACTCCCCCATTCGACTACGGGACGTGGCCACGGTCGAGATCGGTCCGGAAGTGGAGGAAACCATCGCCCGGTTCAAGGGGGAACCGGCGGTGGGTTTGGGCGTGGTGAAACAGTCGGATGCCAACGCCGTGCAGGTGGCCAAAAGGGTCCGAGCCGAATTGGAGGTTATCCGTCCCACCCTTCCATCCGATGTCAAAGTGGATATCCCCTTTGACTCCTCCCTGTATGTGGAGGACGCCATTCATGAAGTGGTGGTCACCCTCGGCATCTCCTGCCTGCTGGTCATCGTGCTCATCTTTTTCTTTTTGCATGATGCCCGGGCCACCATCATCCCGGCCGCCGCCATTCCTATTTCAATTTTGGGCACCTTCGCCCTGCTCTATCTTCTCGGTTACAGCGTCAACATCCTTACCCTTCTCGCCCTCGTGCTAGCCATCGGCATTGTGGTCGATGACGCCATTGTGGTGTTGGAAAATATCATTCGTCACATCGAGGAAGGCATGAAGCCCTTCGACGCCAGTTTGCTGGCCATGAAGGAGATCACCGGAGCCGTGCTCGCCATCACCGCCAGTTTGATTGTGGTCTTTCTTCCGATCGCCTTTCAATCCGGCACCACCGGCATTCTTTTCCGCGAGTTCGCCATCGCCCTAGCCGGCTCGGTTGCCATCTCCGCCTTTGTCGCCCTGACCCTCAGCCCCGCTCTGGGGGCCCACTTTCTTCGTCCCACCTCCACCACGGCTTCCGCCTTTGCCCGCAAAATAGATCTTTTCCTCAATCGCCTGTCCACCGCTTATGCCAGCAGTCTGGCCCGCGCCTTGCGGTCTCCCCTTCTCTTGATCGGCTTGGGAACCGGGATTTTGGGCCTGACGGTTCTTCTCTACCGAGTCATTCCCCAAGAGTTTCTTCCGGACGAAGACAAGGGTTCCATCATCGCCATCGTCATCACCCCGGAAGGTTCCACCAGTGAGGCCACGGATCGCTACCTCCGTCAGGCGGAAACAATCGCCTCGGAATATCCGGAAGTCCGCAGCTATTTCGGGGCAATAGCGCTGGCCCGGGGAGCGCCCGGACAATCGAATCTCGGTCTCATGTTTATTCGCCTGAAAGCGGATCGAAAACGATCCGCCCTGGATATTGCCCGCCCAGGCGCACAGGGCTCGATGTTCACCCGAATGATTAGCGAAATCCGCGGGGCCCTGGTCATTACCTCCCTTCCCAAGGCCGTGGGTCGGGGCTTTCAGGAAAACTTCGAGGTGGTCCTCCAGGGAGCCAACCTCCCCCAATTGGAGCAGTGCGCCAAGGATCTCCGGGACGAAATTGCCAAGGCAGGATTTCTCAGCCAGCCCCGCGTCAACTTCAACTACGAAAAACCCCAGCTGGATCTGGAAATCGACCGCAACCGCGCGGCCAATCTGGGCATTTCCGTCCGCGACATCTCCGAGGCCCTGCAAATCCTGCTCGGAGGACTCGATATTTCCCGCTTCAACTTTGAGGGCAAACAGTATGACGTGATCGCACAGCTCCGTCGGAGTAACCGCCTGGTTCCGGATGAACTTAACATCCTCTACGTCCGCACTCGCTCGGGGGAGCTGGTCCCGATCCGGGACCTGGTGAAAACCCGCGAAAAGGGCTCCGTAAATTCCATCCATCACTTCATGAGGCAGCGAAGCGCCTCCGTCACCGGCCAACCCCAGGGAGTCACCCTTGGGCAAGCCATCGAAAAAACCGAGGAAATCGGCCGTCGTATTCTTCCCGCGGGTGTCACCTTGGAGTTTGACGGAGAGGCGAGAGAGTTGCGTTCCGGCCGCGGGGAAGCCTGGCAGATCGTTTTTCTCGCGCTCCTCATCGTCTATATGGCGTTGGCCGCGCAGTTCGAGAGCTTGATCCACCCCTTCACGATCATGGTGGCCCTCCCCTTGGCCGTCTTCGGCGCCTTTGTCTGTCTCTACTCCCTCGGCCTCATCAACAACTTTGCGCTTATCCCTCAATACGTTCCGCCGGGGGTTTTGCCCGCCCCCTTGGCCTTTGTCTTTGGACTTTTGCCCACCATTCCATCCATGAACTTAAACCTCTACAGCTTGATCGGATTGGTGCTTCTCTTGGGTTTGGTCACCAAAAATTCCATTCTCTTGGTGGAGTTTGCCAACCAGCGCCGGGCCTTGGGAGTTTCCGCCGTGGAGGCCATGCGGCAGGCGGGGGCGGTACGCCTCCGGCCGATTCTCATGACCGCGCTCTCCACGGTGATCGGCATTCTCCCCATCGCCTTGGGACTCGGTGCGGGAGCGGAAAGCCGCCGACCCCTCGGGGTGGCGGTCGTCGGTGGCATGCTTTCCTCCACATTCTTAACCCTGTATCTCGTGCCGGCTTTTTACATCATGGTCGATCGATTCCGCCGGGCCCCGGTGGTACCTCCCTCGCCAGCGCCCTTGTCCTAATTCCTTTTTCCCCCTTGAATGAACCTATGACGATGACCATGCCGTACGCGGGAGAGGACGCCCGCGAACGGCGGGACATGCTCATTGCGACTGCCTTTACCCTTCTTTATTTCCTCCTTTTTGCATTTTTTTGGGTTTCTTCGGAGCAGATCAACCGGCTGCAAAAAAAGGCCCCTGAAGAACAGGTCCGAACAAACTTGAAGATCCAACGGCTGGTGCAAGCGCCTCCCACCACTCCCCCGCCGGAGAGCCAATTCGTGGACGCTTCCGGTCTGCAGGAAACCGCCAAGCCCGACCCCCGCACCGCTTTGCAAAGCGACCGGAACACCGCGGCCACCAGCAAGGTGATCAACGGAACGGATCCAACTTTGGGAGGACAGGAGGGAAAGAAGGATGACTCCCTCACCATGAGAAACAGCCAATTCTCACCTAACCAAGCCTCCCCTCCTCCCTCCGCACGATTAAGCCCTAGCCAACCCAAAGCCGCCCAAGCCGCCAAACCTCCTCCTCCTGCCCCAGCCCTTCCCAAACCCGACCTTCTCAAGCCAACCCCCGGCCCGGGAACGCCAATTCAAAAAGCTCCCACCGACACCCCTCCTGACCCCAAACCAGATCAGAATCAAAGTCAGGACAATAGCCCTCCCTCGGCCGCCCAGGCTGCGGCCGATGCCTTGGACTCATCCTCGGCCATGGCTCCCCCCCCCGACATTTTTCGCGACCGCAGCGCGGTTTCCGGAGGAGCCCAAATGGGACAGGACGCCTCCTTTGCCTCCATGGCTACGGCCTTGGGTCGCTACCAACATAAGCTCTATCTGGCCATCGGCTCCCGTTGGAATCTGAAGGTCCAGCAGACCATGGCCCAAATTGGCGTGGATCGTGTGGTCATCCGGTTTCACGTGAATCCGGATGGCACTTTATCAGATCTGGATATTGTTCAGGGTAACCCCAACTCCATCCTTGGAGTGATCAGCGGAGATGCCATTCAGCAGTCGAGCGGCCTGATCGGCCCCTTTCCCGCCGACCTCCTCAAAGAGAAGCCCAACGGATTCCCTTGGCAATTGGCCTTTCGGATCTACTAGGACGCACCTTCCATGCTGGTCAAGACAACCCACTTCCCTAGGCTCGATTCATGAACACACTTCCCTTTCTGGAACACTTTATCAAATTGAATGTCTCCCCGTTCATTTTGATCCTGATTCTCTTCCCCCTGCTTGCCTCCCTCATCACGGGAATTTTTCTCAGCGTCCTGATTTTCCTCCGCTTGCGTCGTGAAAGGGTTACCCCCCGGGAGGTTATTGATGCCATCCGGGCACTCCGCCCGGGCGGAAATACCGAAACCCTGACCCGTCTCTGTGTGCGAAACGACTCTGCCTTGGCCCGCCTCGTCAACAGTTGCCTGGAACATGCCTCCCTGCCGCGAGGGGAAAATGTCGAAGTCCTCCAAACCGTGGCCCGCACCGAAGTGGCCCGTTTGGAAAGAGGAATCGTGTATCTGGAAATCTTTGTCGGGGCCTCTCCTTTGCTGGGTCTGGTGGGAACCGTTTCCGGCCTGATCACCATTTTTGCCGCCGTCGGTTCAGCTAATTCCGATCCGGAAAAAATTTCCGCGGGTATCGCCGAAGCCCTCCATACCACCGTCTTGGGCATCGGAACCGCCATCGTCATGCTTTTCCCTTTTACCTTCTTCAGTAAAAAGATCGACGTCCTGGCCGTGGAGATGGAGGA
>RGYX01000063.1 GCA_010031845.1 Verrucomicrobiota bacterium | reverse complement strand
CCCCGAAAGGATGACGCGGACTGAGGCCTACCTGATCTTCAATGCCCTCCGTCTGGTGGGGCCCGTGCGGGTGAGAAAATTGCGGGAGGCGTTGGGTCCGGTGGAAGGATTGTTGGGGTTACCGACCTCTCGTACGGCCGGGGTGGAGGGAGTGGGGCAGGCGGTGGCGGAATCCATCCGTGGTTGGGAAAAAAGTTTTGATCTGGCGAAGGAGCTGAAACAGATCGAGAAATTGAGGCTTCAGGTGATCGATGTGGAGGATCCCTCCTATCCGTCCCTTTTAAGGGAGATTCATGATCCACCCATGGTTTTGTATTACCGTGGGAGTCTGGAGGCGGTGCGAGGAGCCTCGATCGGGGTGGTGGGAACGAGGGAGGCCACGGGCTACGGAATCGAGTTGGCAAAAAAACTAGGGTATCAGTTGGCTTATGCTGGCGTGGGGGTGATCAGCGGGTTGGCCCGGGGAATTGATACCGCGGCGCATCAAGGTGCCTTGGCGGCCAAGGGAAGGACGGCGGCGGTTTTGGGTTGTTCGATGGATCAGGTGTATCCGGCGGAGAACCGGGCGTTGGCGGAGAAGATGGAAGAGTCCGGCGGTTGCGTGATGAGTGAATTCAGCCTTGGGACGGCTCCGGACCGGCAAACTTTTCCGATGCGCAACCGGATTGTCAGCGGGCTGAGCAAGGGTTTGTTGGTGGTCGAGGCGGCTCGGGCGAGCGGGGCGATGATCACGGCCCGACAGGCCTTGGAGCAGGGGCGTCAGGTTTTTGCCGTGCCGGGAAGGATCGATCATCCGCAATCCGGGGGTTGCCACCAGCTTCTGAAGGACGGGGCCCGGTTGGTGGAGTCCGTGGAGGATGTGTTGGCGGAGTTTGAATTCCTGCTTCCTCCCTCCGAGATGCCCTCTCCCCATCCACCCCAGGGCAACCTTGGAGAGCAGGAGAGACAGGTGCTGGAGGCCCTCGGTCGGGAGGAGATGCACATGGATGCGCTAACCCGAAAATGTGGGTTGCCATCCCCGGCGGTGTCCGCCACCCTTTTGAAACTGGAAATGAAACGCCGGGTGCGACAAATGCCCGGTAAGTACTTCACCCGCATAGACTAACCCATGGCAAAAAAACTGATCATCGCGGAGAAGCCGAGCGTGGCCAATGACCTGGCCCGGGTGCTTACGGGTTTTAAGAAAGAGGGGGAGTACTGGGAATCCGACCAATATGTTTTGAGTTCGGCGATCGGTCATCTGGTGGAACTGTGTAAGCCGACCGAATACGGGAAAGGAAAGGGGAAGTGGAGTTTTGAGAGTCTTCCGGTGTTGCCGGATGAATTTAAGCTGAAGGTCATTGAGCGGACGGCCCCGCGGTTTGAGTTGCTGAAAAAGCTGCTCAAGCGGAAGGACGTGACCGGGGTGATCAACGCGTGCGACGCCGGGCGGGAGGGGGAACTGATTTTCCGTTATGTGATGGAAGCGGCGGAATCCAAAAAACCTGTCCATCGGCTTTGGCTGCAATCGATGACACCCGCCGCCATTCGGGAAGGTTTTACCAAGCTGCGCAAGGGGGAGGAGATGGAGCCGTTATTGGATGCCGCCAAGTCGCGTTCGGAGAGCGATTGGTTGGTGGGCATCAACACGACCCGGGCTTTGACGGCGTTGAATTCCAAGGGAGGCGGATTCTTTCTGACCACCGCGGGCCGGGTCCAAACTCCGACCCTCAGTATTCTGGTGGACCGGGAACATGAGATTCGGGCCTTTGTGCCAAAAGATTTCTGGGAGGTGCACGCCACCTTCGGTGCGAAGGCCGGCGAGTACGAGGGACGCTGGTTTGATGAAAAGCTGGCGGACAAGAAGGCTGCCGATCGCGGGGCGGACCAGAAGCCTGAACGGCTTTGGAATAAAAAGAGTGCCGAGGCGATCGTGGCCGAATGTAAGGGTAAAACCGGAGAAGTGCATGATGAAAAAAAGCCGGCGAAGCAACTCTCCCCGCTGCTCTATGACCTGACCAGTCTTCAGAGGGACGGAAACAGTCGGTTCGGGCTTTCGGCCCGGCGCACCCTGCAGATCGCCCAGGCGCTCTACGAAAAACACAAGGCCATCACTTATCCCCGAACGGATTCACGCTACTTGCCGGACGATTATCTTCCCGTGGTCCAAGCCACCCTTGAAAATCTGAATGGCAGCGAGTACGGCGAGTTCTCGAAAACGGTTTTGGACAAGGGATGGTTGAAGCCGACGAAGAGGGTTTTCAACGGGGTCAAGGTCAGCGACCACTTTGCCATTATTCCCACCCAACAGATTCCGGCCAAACTGGATGAGATCGAGGCCAAGGTGTATGCCGCGATCGTCCGGCGATTCATCGCGGTCTTTTATCCTGAAGCCATTTACGAGGTGACCAACCGGATCACCCGGGTCGAGGGTCACGCCTTCCGGACCGACGGGAAAATTCTTAAAGAGGCCGGTTGGCTGGCGGTGTACGGGAAGGAGGCGGTGGAGGAGGGAGGTGGCGAGGAAGGCAAGCTGTTGGTGCCGGTGCAGGATGGGGAAAAGGTGAAGACCGTCGCGATTTTAGCCGAGGGAATGCAAACCAAACCGCCGGCAAGATTCACCGAGGCTACTTTGTTGAGCGCCATGGAAGGGGCGGGGAAGCTGGTGGATGACGAGGCCCTGCGCGATGCCATGGGCGAACGGGGCCTCGGTACCCCGGCGACCCGGGCGGCTACCATCGAGACACTGATTTCCGAGGAGTACGTGAGGCGGATGGGTCGAGAGTTGATGCCGACGGCCAAAGCTTTTGGGTTATTTGAAACGCTGGATGCCCTGGGGATCGAAATCCTGCATTCCCCGGAATTGACTGGGGAATGGGAACATAAGCTAAAGGAAATTGAGCACGGCCGGATGAAACGAGCGGAATTCATGAAGGAGATCCAGAATCTTTCAGGACAAGGATCACGTTCTGCGGAAGTTGGATTTCAAAGATCCGCAGACCGGTCAGGAGTTCGAGGAGACCCTGCGGGAGTACCGTACTTTGGATGGGGCTTATAGCGTGAGAAAAGTTTTGGCCGGAAGGCGGATCGAGGCGCCGGAGTTTCATGAGTTGTTGCAAAAGGGAACCCTTGGGTTGGTGGAGGGATTTCGCAGCCGTTTGGGCCGTCCGTTCTCCGCCGGGTTAAAGCTTGGGGAGGGACGAAAAATCGAACTCGTGGTCGGGGAGGAAGAGGGAACGCTGGATTTCACAGGGCAGGAGCCGATCGGCAAGTGTCCCGCCTGCGGAGGCAGAATGTTTACCAGCCTTCTCCGGTATGTTTGCGAGAACAGTGTGTCTAAGCCCTCGACCTGCACGTTCAAAGTTTCGAAGAAGATTTTGAATCGCGACATTCAGCTCAACGAGGTGCAGGACCTTTTGAATCACGGAAAAACCGCCCTCCTCGAAAAGTTTATCTCGAACAAAACCCGCCGGCCGTTTTCCGCCTTCCTGATGTGGAAAGATGGGAAAGTCAGCTTTGACTTTCCCCCGCGGGAACCGCGCAAGCCCAAGTCGGCCAAAACCGCCAAAGCCCGGGCCAGCGCGGCGGCCTGAAAACTGAAACCATCGAGGCGGCTGATCCCCGCACAGCCGCGTTTCTTCGGCATTTGACCGAGGAGCGCGGGCTGTCGGCCCACACCCTGCGGAATTATCGACAAGCTTTGGAGGAATTTAAGGCCGCCCAAAAAATCGATTGGTCCCAAGCGGGGGAGGCAGACTGCCGGACCTACCTCCATGGCTTGGCGGGGAAAGGAAAGCACGGGCCGGCTTCCGTCCGCCTGCGTTTCTCGGCCTTAAGGACTTTTTTTAGATGGATGCAGGCTCGGGGAGACCGACCTGACAATCCGGCTTCCGGACTTCGGTTGCCGCGGCCGCGGCGATCCCTCCCAAGGTTTCTAAGTGAGGAACAGATGGAGGGTCTGTTGCTAGCTCCCTTGAAAATTCTCGAAAAGAATCCGGGCAAGGCGATGGGCCGAAAAGAGCCGGCTTGGGCAAAGTGGAGAGATGCAGCCTTGCTGGAACTGCTTTACGGGACGGGTTTGCGTTTGGGGGAGGCTTTAAGCCTGCCCATCCGGGCATTTCATGAGGAGGGTCGGCGCACGCTAAAAGTGCGGGGCAAGGGGGGAAAGGAAAGGCTGGTGGTCCTGGGGGAGGCGGCTCGGTCGGCGATGCAGAAGTATGAGTTGAAATTGCCTTCAGGGTTACGAAAAGAAAGTGGGCCGGCTTTTCTGGGTCCCCGCGGCGAACGTCTATGTGCCCGTGTCTTTCAGAGAAACCTGAAAGAATACCTGGCGGAGGCTGGGTTGGATCCGTCCCTGACGCCTCACAAACTCCGGCACAGTTTTGCCACGCACCTGCTCGGTCGGGGGGCGGATTTGCGGGCGGTGCAGGAGTTGTTGGGGCATGCGCGTCTGACCAGCACGGAGATTTACACCCGGGTGACGCCTGAACGCTTGCGCGGTGCCTATGTAAAGGCCCATCCCAGAGCATGACCACGATCCCCGAACCGCTCCTCAAAATTGGTTACAACCTGCTCTTTTCCGTAGGGTTTGCGCTGACGTGGCCTTACCTCACGTATCTCATTTGGCGGCGGCAACCGTTTTGGGAACGGTTGGGTGAGCGATTGGGGCACTACCCCAAAGAAATCAAAGATTGGCTGAAACATCCGTCACGGCCGGTTTGGATTCACGCGGTGAGTGTGGGGGAGGTCCTCTTGGCGCGGGTGCTGATCCGCGAACTTCGGGCCCGTCGCCCGCATCTAAGAATCCTTTTGACCATGGGAACCCCGACGGGCCGACGGGTGGCCGAGCCTTTGTTGGATGAGCTGACCCAAATCGTCTATGTGCCGACCGACTTTTACTACTCGATGATGCGGGCCTTCCGAAGGATTCGCCCGTCGGTCCTAATCCTGATCGAGAACGAAATTTGGCCCAACATGCTTTGGCGGGCCCGGAAAATGAAGATTCCTGTTTGTTTGGTCAACTCCCGACTTTCCCGCAGGAACCGAAGGCTATTCCGGATTGCCCGCACGTTTGTGCGTCCGGTCTTGCAGTTGTTTGACTGGATCGGGGTGCAAAGTGCGGACGATATGCGGCGTTTTGCCATCGCCGGCTTTCCTCAGGAGAGATTACACCTGATGGGAAGTATGAAATACGATGTGGCCAATCTCGCCTCGGACGAGCCGGGTAAGGGACGGGAAGTGCGCCGAATAGCGGGTTGGAGTCAGGGGCAGGTCGTTCTTTTGGGCGGAAGCACCCATCCGGGAGAGGAATTGGTTCTCGCCGAGATCACCCGGGAGCTCCGCAAAAAGTATCCCGAATTGCGCCTGATGTTGGTGCCGCGGCATGTGGAACGGTCCGGAAGCATTTTAGGTGAATTAGCGAGCACCGGCCTGAAAGTGGTGCGAAGATCCGAATTGGACAAGCATGAGGGCATAGATCCGGATGTTCTCCTCGTCGACACGACCGGGGAGTTGCGTGATCTCTACGCAACGGCGGACCTGGTCTTTATCGGGAAAACGCTTACCGGCACCGGGGGGCAAAACTTTCTCGAGCCGGCCCGGTATGGACGGGCGATCGTCGCGGGACCGCACATGGAGAACTTCATGGCACTTCGCCAGGAGTTTCAAAGTGGGGAGGCCATTCGGGTGGCCGCCTCAAGGGAGGAACTCACCAGGGAGTTGGAGAGGCTGCTTTCCGACAAGAAAAGCCGGGAGGAGCTGGGACGGCGTGCGGAAAAATGCTTCCGAGAGAATCTGGGGGCCGGGGGGCGCTATGCTGAAATCTTGCTTACCCTTATCTCACGGGCTGAGGATGGAATAAAGCATCCCTGCTAGATAGCTGCCAAGGGGGCCAGCCCTGTGGGATGGTGGTCCGGCAATACCATTTTACCACTCGAGAATGGCGCTGGCCCAAGTCAGCCCTCCGCCAAAAGCCACCAGCAAAACCTTGTC
>RGYX01000062.1 GCA_010031845.1 Verrucomicrobiota bacterium | reverse complement strand
GCGGTGGAGACGGCGTCGAAGCCGATATAGGCGAAGAAGATCACCCCGGCCCCAGTGAGAATGCCGCTCCATCCGTATTCCCCAAATCGTCCGGTATTCTCGGGAATGAAGGGGATCCAGTTGTGGGTATGGATGTAGGCGGAACCGCAAAGGATAAAGAGAACGATGACGGAGAGCTTGATGATCACGATGGCATTATTAAAATTGGTGGATTCCCGAATCCCAACCACGAGGAGCACGGTGACGGCCAAACAAATCAAGACGGCGGGCAGATTGAAAAGGGCCCCGCTTTGGGTCCACTCGCCATGGTTGAAGACAAGGGGGGAGGAACAAAGGGCGGGGGGGACGTTCAGGCCGAAGTTGTGGAGAAATTTGACGGCATAACCTGACCAACCGACGGCCACGGTGGCCGAGGCGAAAAGGTATTCCAGGATGAGATCCCAACCGATGATCCATGCGAGGAACTCGCCTAAGGTGGCATAGGCATAGGTGTAGGCACTGCCGGCGGTGGGGATCATGGCGGCGTATTCGGCGTAGCAAAGGCCGGCAAAGAGGCAACCGACCCCCGAGATGGTGAAGGAGAGAACGAGGGCGGGGCCGGTATGTTGGGCGGCCGTGGTGCCGGTGAGAACGAAGATTCCGGTACCGATAATGGCTCCAATCCCGAGAAAAATAAGCTGCCACGGTCCAAGGGCTTTCACGAAGCCCGTATCCTGCTTGGCCTCGTGCTGGAGGTGGTCGATCTGCTTGGTTCGAAGCAGTTGTGAGAGAAGCGCCATGAAGATATCGAAGTTTAAATGAGGCAAAGAAACTGGGGAAGAGGAAGATTCCGATGAAGGTCTGTCTAGGGGGGGATCTTTTAGCTAGGGTCATGGGATGCGGAAAAGTGATCTACCGATCGAGGAAATACGGGATGCCCTGGGAAAAGCGCTGCGGGACGGGAAAAAGAGGATTGTGATTGAGGCGCCCACGGGCTCGGGAAAGTCGACCCAGATACCCCAAATATTACTGGATGAAGGGTTTTTGGGGCCGTCGGGCCAAGCGGTGATCTTACAGCCGCGCAGATTGGCGGCTCGAATGTTGGCCAAGCGGGTGGCGGAGGAGAGGGGTGGGGAGTTGGGGGGCGAGGTGGGTTACACCATCCGACTGGATGACCTGACCTCCGGCAAAACTAGGATTCGTTTTGTAACCGAGGGGGTTTTGGTGCGGCAGATGATTTCGAGGCCCAAGTTGGAAGGAGTGCAGGCGGTGATCTGTGATGAATTTCATGAGCGGCACCTTTATGGGGATCTGACGCTTGGAAGAATTCTGGACCTGCAGGAGCGAGAAAGACCGGACCTAATTCTGGTGGTGATGTCGGCCACTTTGGAGACGGAGAAGCTGGCTCAGAGAATCGGGGCGGAGGTGTTGCGATCGGAGGGTCGAATGTACCCGGTAGAAATCGAGTATCTGACGAAGCGGGAGGATTTGAGCGGTTCGGGGGTGGCGGAAGTGGCAGCCAGGGAGGCAGAGCGATTGATCCGGCAGGGGAAAGGGGACGTCTTGGTGTTTTTGCCCGGGGCATATGAAATCAACCGGGCTCGCCGGGATCTGGAGTCGAGGTTGGCCCAGCGGGAAGCGGTAATTCTTCCCCTGCACGGAGAGATGGGGCCCACGGATCAGGATGCCGCCTTAAAACGCTATGATCGACCCAAGGTGGTGGTGGCGACCAATGTGGCGGAGACCTCCCTGACCTTAGATGGGGTAAAGGCGGTGGTGGATTGTGGACTGGCGCGAATGGCCAGGTATGACCCGCGCCGTGGGCTGGAGACCCTGCTGGTGGAGAGGATCAGTCATGCCTCGGCCGCGCAAAGGGCGGGTCGGGCAGGAAGGACGGCTCCGGGAGTTTGTGTGCGGCTGGAGACGGAGTTGGACTGGTCCAAGCGGGCGAAAGCACAGGAGCCTGAGATCCGGAGACTGGATCTGGCAGAAGTTTCCCTGGTGTTGGCGGCGGCGGGGGCGGGCCGTTTACGTGATTTTCGATGGGTTGATGCACCGGAAGAGGGATCCGTGGTGCGTGCAGAAAAGCTGCTGGCCGATCTGGGGGCAACCGAGGGGGTGGGAGGTCGATTGACTGAAGTCGGAAAAAAAATGGCGGGTTGGCCAGTGCATCCGCGTTTGGCGCGGATGTTGATCGAGGCGGGGGCCCAGGGGTGCTTGCGGGGGGCAACCGGCATGGCGGCCATGCTTTCCGGCAGGCCGCTGTTACAAAGAATGGCCGGAAGAAAGGGCGAGGGGGCGGAGATTCTTTGGGAGGCCGAGGAGGAGAGTGATCTGTTTGTTTGGTTGCGGGCATTAAGGTTTGCGGAAAAGGAACGATTTCATCCGGGAATCTGTGGAAGGATGGGAATTCATGGGGGGGCGGCGAGGGAGGCGGCGGCGGTTCGGGATCGTCTGTTAAGCATGTCGCAGGCGATGGGTCTCAAGGTGGAGGAGTCTCCGGCCACCGGAGAGAAACTACGCAAATGTGTGTTGGCGGGATTTTCGGACCATCTGGGCAAGAGGATGGATGGAGGAACCTTGCGCTGCCGACTGATGGGGGGCCGAAGCGGGGCCATCGCGCGGGAGAGCGTGGTAAGGGATCGACCGCTCGTGGTGGCGGCGGAAATCAAGGAGATCGGCCGAACGGATGGTGAGGTGGAGGTCATTCTGGGGTTAGTGACTGCGGTGAAAGAGGACTGGCTGAGGGAGATGTTTCCCAAGGATTTCAGCGAGAGTGGCGGTTTGGTTTTTGAAGAGAACGGCAGGAGGATTTTAAGAGCCGAACGGACTTGTTTTCGGGATTTGGTCTTAGAGGAGACAAAACGAGACGTGGAGGCGAACCCGGATACAGCCGTGGCATTGGCTCAGGCGGTCTTGGACGAGCGATGCGCCTGGCCCGGTTGGAATGCCGAGGCGGAGGGGCTGTTGGAGCGGTTGGAACGGGCACGAGAGTGGGGGGAGGAAAACTGGCCCGATTGGAATGAGGAATCCAAGCGAATGGTTTTGGAAAACCAGTGCGAGGGATGCGTGACTTGGCGTCAGGCCAACGAAAGAAATGTTCTCGTCTCGATTCGGGAATGGCTGGGGACGGAGAAAATTCGAAGATTGGATGACCTTCTTCCTGAAAAAGTCGAGATGCCCGGCGGGAAGTCCTTGAAGATTCAGTACGGGAAGGGGCGCGATCCGTTCATCTCCGGTCGGATTCAGGAACTCTACGGTCTGCAAAAGACGCCGAGGGTGATGGGGGGGCGGGTTGAGCTGACAGTGGAAATTCTGGGGCCGAACCGAAGACCATTGCAGGTGACGAAAGATATGGCCTCTTTTTGGCGGGAGGCGTATCCGAAAATAAAACCGGAATTAGCGAGAAAGTATCCAAAGCACGAGTGGAGGTAACGGGAGAGTTTCAGATGAAGACCTCGATGGGAAGCAAACGTGGAGGACGCTTTTGATGGCATCCACGGCTGGCTGACAAAGCCAACCCTACCCAAAGATGCGGCTTTAGGGTGTGGCTGGGTTTGCGCCGGGGTTTTTGGTGGATGGGTCGGAGAGGGAGGGGCGGGGAGTGGCGGCCTTTTGGACGGCAGCCTGATCGGCTGGGGTGGCTTCCGGTTTGGTCTGAGCCGGGGGTTGAGCCGCGGCCTTGGCAACCGCGGCGGCAATTTGAGCCTCTTCGACATCCTTTTTGTATTTGGCCAGGAAAGGGGGGAGATCTGAAATGCCCTCGCCCGATGCAAAGGCAAGGGCCCGGTCGCCCAATCCAAGCTCTTTGGAAGCTTCCGGAAATTCTTTCACCGTTTTTTCATAGAAATCCATGGCCGTCTTCGTCTTGTCGTCCCGACGGGCAAGGTCCGCGTACTTCATCAGGAGCCTCAAGCGGTCACGAGGTTCCTGATCACCCACCAAGTCCAACGTTTCATCGTAGAGATGGGCGGCGTCCTTTTTCTCGTTCAGATCCCGGTAGATGTCCGCGCAACCCTCCAGCACAACGGCGTTTTTAGGAAAGTCCTCCAGCAGCTTGTTAACGGCGGCACGAGTTTCGGACAGGGAGCCGGCATTGGCGAGAAGACGGGCTTTGCGCAGGCGCAACCAGGGGAGATCGGGTGAATTGGCCGTCTGGGCAGCATCCAGATTCTCGAAGAAATTTCGGGGAAAGGGACGATACAGGGGGTCTCCGACAAAGGTCACCATCCAAGAGAGGGCGAGCTGGGATTGGTAGGCGGATTCGGCAAAAGAAAGTCCGGAAAGAAGGCTGCTGACGAAGAGGCTGACATCGGGAGTGAAGCGAAGGTAGGGCTCGTAGACGGCTCCCATGGTCGCCGTGGCTCCGTGGGCGAGGAGGGGGCCGACCCAGTTCTTGGATTCGGAGCGGACGGTTTCGGCACTAAAGGAGTGGATGTGGTAGGCGATGGCCCCGCGACGAAAACGTGCGGAGGAGTTTTCGAAGGGTCCGCGGAAATCACCGGTATACCATCCGGCATAGAAGGCAATCTGATCCCAAGGCGCGAATTTTGAAACCACGTCGGGACGGCGGTCTACTTCCACGTCAAAGCCGCGGGCCTGAAAGAGGAGGGCGGAGCGTTCGATCCAGTTATCCCCGAGCCAATAAGGATCCTCTTTTTTATCGATGGAACGGATGTCAAAAAAAGCGCGGCCGGTCAGCTCGGTTTTCTCGGTTTCGACTGCATCCTGGATCATCCTTCGGACCATGGCCGGGGTCGGGGCATCCAGACGGCAGACCATGATGAGGTAGTTGGCGAAGAACTGGCCAAAGGGGCGAATGCGTTTGTCCGCAAAGTAGGGGTTGGCAATCAAGCCGTAGAGGGGAAGTCCGGTGATCGGGAGAAGGGCCAGCTCCGAATCGACCGCCGCGGCGTTGGCGCGGAGTTGAGGCATGAGGTTTTCCGGGGCCAAAATGGCGGGATCGTCGGCGATTTTGAGCGGGATTCCCCGCATGAGAGCCATGATCCACACGGGATTCTCCTGGGCTTGCTGTACGGGAACCGAGCTCTCGATCCCCAGAATCGGATTCGAAAGAAAATTCTCCGTCCGTTTTATCCATCCTCTGGAAGTAAAAAGTTCCTCCAAAGGTTTTCGGATCCTGGCTTCGAATTCCGCGCGTGTGATCTCTTCCGTGACCGGGCAGTCCAGGCCAACCACCCGATCCGCCGGAATCGATCTGGCTTTGGCGTAAAATTCGGCCAGCGGTTGGGAGTCAGGGTCGGTCCGGTTGTAAACCACAAGGGTATGAGCGGCCAGATCAGGCTGGTCGGGGGGCGTCAAAGGCGGTGTCTCACCACCTTGCACCCAGCGAGCTATGGTGAAAAAGAGAAGGAGAAAGGCCCAGCGAATCATCCCAGAAGTTTAGCGAAAGCGGATGGGCGGAGAAGGATTAGAGATCGAGTTGAAGTCCGTCGTAAGCCAGGCGGATATCGGGGGGAAGAAGGGCTTCCCGTTCCGCGTGGAGGGTCAGGTGAGTGAGGTGGGTTAGCCATGTTCTTTTGGCTTGGACGTCCTGCGCCACGTCGATGGCCTCGGCGATGGTAAGGTGGGTGGGGTGGGGTTCATCGCGCAAACCATCGATGATGAGGATCGGAATGTTGCGGATGAGGTTCCGAATGTCGGAGGGTACGGCAGAGCAATCCGGCAGGTAAACGGCCCGGGGACGACCCTCCCGATCCAGGCGGAAGCCGGTGGTGGTAATTCCACCGTGGGGAACCGGAAGGGGAACAAAGGTGACGGGACCGAGTTTGAAAGGGCCCTCAATCCGGTGAGGTTCGGGGCAAACGTAGGCGGCGTTGCGGTGATTGACATCGAAAGCGTAATCGAAGGCCTTGTGGAGACGGGAAAGGGTATAAGGGTCCGCATAAACGGGGATCCGGTTGCCGTTTTTGACCGAGTAGGTGCGGAGGTCGTCGAAACCGGCAATATGGTCGGCATGGCTATGGGTGT
>RGYX01000061.1 GCA_010031845.1 Verrucomicrobiota bacterium | reverse complement strand
ACGGTCACGGGGATCCGGGGAGGTGCAGACCCGACAATGGCAGGCGAGCATGGGAACGCCTTGGGAAGTGCCCGTGCCAAGGAAAGTCAGACGCATGGGGAATCATGGGGGGAGGGGAAAAGACGGTCGAGTTGGCTTTTTGCCCATGACGTAAAAATCCCTATCTACTATTTCATTTCGGTTATCTAGTTTAGGGCATGCTCAGACGGATCCGGATCAAGAACCTGGCAGTGGTGGACGAGTTGGAATGGGAACTGGGTCGGGGGTTCAATGCCCTGACGGGGGAGACAGGGGCGGGGAAATCGATTTTGGTGGATGCATTTTTGCTTTTATTGGGGGAGAGGGCGGACCGCGGACTGGTGAGGACGGGGGCGGAGGGATGTGTGGTGGAGGGAGAGTTGGGTGGGGCGGAGGCTTTCCAGGCATGGTTGGAGGAAAAGGGGGTGGAGGCGGATCCCGAAGGGACCCTGGTGGTTAAGCGGCAGATCGGGGTCACAGGTGCCGGGCGGCAATTTCTCAACGGGTCGGCAGTCACTCTTTCGGTGCTCAAGGAGTTGGGGGACCGGTTGGTGGATTTGCATGGTCCGCATGACCATCAGACCCTGCTATCCCCGGCCACTCAAAGAGCAGCCCTCGATCGGCATGCGGGGTTGGAGAAAGAAGTGGAAGAGGTGAGATCGGCCTGGAAAATGAAAATGGAGGCCGAGTCTTTGCTGGAAGAATTCCGGCAGAGGATGGCCGGGTCGGATGGATCGACCTTGGACTTGATCCACCACCAGGTGAAGGAGTTGGAGTCAGCCCAGCTGAGACCGGGCGAAGACGAGGAATTGGAAAGGGATCATGCCGCCGCCGGGCACGGCCGGAGAATCGTTGAGTTGGCGGCGGAGGTAAACGCCCAAGTGGAAAGCGGGGAAGAAAACGCTTTGGGGATTCTGGGCAAGGTGCAAAAGGCTTTGTTGGAATGGGAGAGGCTGGATGGGGCGGCGGGTGAGTTGCGGGAGAAGAACGAGCAAGCGGTGGACTTGCTCCGAGAATTGGCACGAGAAGCGGAACGAAGAGCCGAGCAGGTGGGCATGGATGCCGAGCGGATGGCGGAGATGGAGTCCCGGCTCAATTTGGTCCTAGGGTTGCGAAAAAAATACGGAGGCAGTGTGGAAGCGGCGCTCCATCGGTTGCAGGAATTCAAGCGGCGGCAGGCCGAGTTGGAGAATGCGGAGGGGAAAGAAAAGGAACTGAGGGGAGATTTGGAGAAGGCGGAAAGCCGGCATCGGCAGGCTAGTCTTCGTTTGGGAAAGGAGAGGGGGAAAGCGGCGCCCAAGTTTGCCCGGGAGGTGACCGAGCAACTGCATGGGCTTGGTTTTAAGCAGAGTCGGTTGGAGGTGGTGTTGCAGAAGCTGGAAACCCCCGGGATCGAAGGTGGGGAGACGGTGGAGTTGATGTTCGCCCCCAACCCTGGCGAACCCCCGCGCCCACTAAGGTCGATTGCATCCAGCGGGGAGTTAGCTCGGGTGATGCTGGGGATCAAAACCGTGCTGGCCGAAAGGGACGAGGTGCCGATTTTGATTTTTGACGAGGTGGATGCAAATGTGGGCGGGGAAACAGCGCTGGCCGTGGCGGCCAGGTTGCGCGGCTTGGGAAAAAGCCATCAGGTTCTTTGTCTGACCCATTTACCGGCAGTGGCAGCGGTGGCCGATGCGCACTTTTGCGTGACCAAGACGGTGGAAAAAGGACGGACGTTTGCCCGGTTGGAACGGGTGGAAGGGGAGGAGAGGGAAAAAGAATTGAGCCGAATGTTGGGCGGAGACGGAAAAGCGGCCCGGGCGATGGCGCGAGAGTTGTTGGAGAAAGGAAAACCGGCCCAGAAAACGAAGGGTTAAACCGTTTTGGTGTCTAGAGTTTTAACACCACCGGGTCGCCGACTTTGGCGCCCAATTCCTTCGCGGCATGGCCCTTGGTGATGGCGATTTCGAGCTCCCCATCGCTATTGATGAGGGCAAAGGGACGGTCTGTTGGAGCCTCCGCGTAAGTCCGAAGGAAGGGAACCGACAAGATTTTACCCCGAAGCGTCAGACTGAGAAGCTGCCCTGGTTTTAGCTTGGCGAGTTCGGACCCAGGGATATTGGTGAGAATGTTGCCGTAGTGGTCAATGTACAGGACTTGACCCTTGGCTTGGTTGGCCATGACGGTAGCCAACGGCCTGGGGAGTCGGATGATTTTATCCGCCTTGGGTCCGCAAGTTTCGAGGGATACTCCGGAAACAAGGTGGGCGGCGGCGGGCCCAAAAATATCCCGAGCATGGAAGGTGGCCGAGGATGAACCCGTAAGATTCAGTTTTGGATTTTGGAGGTATCGGACCTCGGAGAGGCCCTCCCGAGCCAAGATCTCGGTAAGGAGACCATTGTCAGGCGCGACATAAATTCGTCCGGCTTGGGTTCGCACGACCAGGGCTTCCCGGCTGGAACCGACCCCGGGATCGACCACGGCGACAATCACGGTTCCGGCGGGAAGGGTGCGGGTGGATTTGGCCAAAAGGTAAGAAGCGGTGGCGATGTCGAAGGCGGCATTTTCGTGGGAGAGGTCCAGGATCTCGGATTCCGGATGAATGGTTTTGATGGCGCCTTTGAGCTGCGCCACATAGGGGTCGCCCGAGCCAAAATCCGTGAAGAGGGCGATCAAGTTGGACATGGAACGAGAAGAATGGCACCCCGAGAGAAACGGGAAAAGTCCCGCAAGTAGAAGAACAAGACAGCGGGGGTTCATTCGTTTTTGGAGTTGGGGGAGTTGATAAGTTCCCAAAACTTTGGATTTTCGCCCAGAACTTCGTCCTCGGATAGGGGGAGTTGGGAGCGAAAAGCGAAATCTTTCAGGGAGTTTTTGTGGAGCACCCGATGAATCACGAGTCCCTTGGCGGTCTTTTCAAAGTAGATTCGGTAGTCCCCCGCGCGGTAGCGGTACAGGGTCCGATCCGGGCAGCGGACGGTGCCAAAGCGGTCGGGATGTTTTTCAAGGAAATCGGCGGTCAGAACATCAAACTCGCGAAGCACCTCCACCTGCAAAGGAGTGGGTAGGCGGGTGATTTCCGCGGAGCTCGCCGGGGTAAAGATGATCTGAAAGGCGGCCATACTTGAACCCAAAACCATAGAATAAGCGGGGGGGCAGGTCGAGATCACAACTGATCTTTGAGCGTGCGCCGGGCGGTTGTTTTCCTTAAAGCCGAAGGGGTGAAAGCTCATCCTGCCGGACAGTTGATCGTGATGGGGGTGCCGGGTCCCGAGCTGACGGACGGGTTGCGCGACCTGATCCGCCGGGTGCAACCGGGGGGCTTTATTTTCTTCACACGAAACATGTCCGAAGCAGGGCCGTTCCATCGTTTGGTTCAGGAATGTGCGGGGCTACTGGATCATCCGGCGATCATGACCGTGGATCAGGAAGGCGGCAGGGTATCCCGCCTTGCCGTGATGGGGGAGCGTCCGCCCTCCGGGGAAGATCTGGCCAAGGCGGGGAGGGACGATTGGTTTTATGAGCATGGGCGTTTGACGGGGCGCTTGATGAGGCTGGTCGGGCTCAATCTTGATTTGGCTCCCGTGCTGGATTTTGCCCCCCGGGAAAGGGCGGGAATCGATAATTCCCTGGCGGGACGATGTTTTGGTGAAAATCCGGCCCAGGTGGTGAAACGGGCCGGCGAGTTTTTGAGAGGCATGCAGGAGCAGGGGGTGAAAGGTACGGGCAAGCATTTCCCCGGCTACACATTTTGTGGGATCGATCCCCATGGGGACCTGCCTTTGGTTTCCCGGACCCGGGAGGAGATCGAGAAAGAGGAACTGGCAGTATTCCGGGAGGTAGGAAGCAGGTGCGATGCCATCATGGTTGGGCATGCGCAGTTTCCGGCATGGGGAAAAGGATCAGGGCCGGCGAGTTTGAATCGCGAGATCGTGACCGGGTTGTTGAAAGAAAAGATGGGGTATCGCGGGCTGGTGATGACGGATGATCTGGAAATGGGGGCGATCGCCAACCGTTATGGCAGCGCGGAGGCCTCGAGGCAGGCCGTCCGGGCGGGTGAGGAGATTTTGCTCTTCTGCCACAACCCCGCCTGCGTGGAGATTGCGGGGGATGCATTGGCGGAGATGCCGGAAAAGGATTGGACTCAAGCGGTCCAAAGGGTTCGAGAGTTTGGGCGCACCCTATTCAGGTCATCGGGCGCCTTCGATACCCAAGCCTGGAGAGAGACGAACGAGGCCACGCGGGAACTTCGGCAAAAAGTTCAGGCGGCCGCCTGATCCGATTAGAACCGATAGAGAAAATATCCCTGGACACTTTGTGTCGCCGTGCCGTCATTATTCTGGATGAACTGAAAAAAGTTCCCACCCGTGAAATCCTGGGCCCCGGTGCCCGTATATTTGTAATAGAGACCTGCTTGCATCTTGTCGGACAGTGGAAAATCCAGCCCAAACTGGCCTGCATAGGCAAAGGCCAGGGCGGTGCTAATTCCGTCCGAGTTTCCCATCGTCACTCCCTGAACGGAGGTGGTCTGGACGGCCGTAACCATGCCACCAAGGCTAAAGCCGGCGGAAATGGTGAAATGGGGGTCAATGGGAATAGTGAAAAGAAAGTTGGTGAGGATTGGAATCTGATAGTAATCACCCTGCAGATTGACCTGTTGGCCTCCCGAAACGGATTGGCCCCCGATGGTAAAAGATTCGTTGGGTTGCAGATAGTTCAGGCCATTCACCATGAATCCGGGGGCAAACTCTAGGGCAAACCAATCGGTGATGCGGACGCCTAAGGGAATATCCATTCGAAAACCGGGATCATAGGATAAAAACCCGCTGCTGGAAGAGACGCTCGTCCCTCCAGTGCTTCCGGAAAATTGGTTGATGTCAGTATCACGAACGAGGGAGATGCCGATGGCAGGAGTGACATACCAGTCCAGACCCTCCGATTCCTTGGACTTCTCCTCTTTCACCCAAGGGGGTACGTAATTTTCATCCTCCGAGGTGGATTGAGCATGCCCGAGAGCATTTCCCAGCAGGCTGAGTACAAATACGAAACAGAGGCAGAAAATCACCCTTCCTTCATGGCGGGCATGGTTCGAAGGCGCGAGATAGGAACTGCGAGAGAGGGGGCAATTTGCCAGCAGATTTGGAAAAAGTAACCCTGCGAATTGTCATGGAAACGTAACTGGAAACTTTCAGGAATCAAAGCACCTTGACCGCATGAATCAAACCCCCTCCTCCATTTGCTATCTGGATCCGGCCGTGGAAGAAGCGCTCTACACGCCCGGAGAAGCCATCGCTCCCATTCAACCGATCGATGCCATGGCCGAGGACATGGCCACGGAATGGGTAGATCGTGAAGTCCGCCCGTCAGCGGCTGTTTGACCGACCGCATTCCTACGGGTGTAAAAATCTGTTGGATTGTGAGCCAAATCCCTACTCTCCCTGGAGTTTGGGAGAATGAATTAAGACGACATTCAACCCCGCATATTTCGTGTCAAATATATGCTCCTAACTAAAAGATATCTGCATAAGGTTTAAGTCACGCAAACACTTGCAATCCGGAGGCAGGAAACATATTTCTGATTGCACTACTGGCCTTTGAATTATTTGTGCCTGAAGTTTGTGATCCAGCTCCACAGTTTACATAGCCACGACTGCCACCAAGGCAGTTCTGATCCGGCGGCGGTTTCCACGTCCAGGCCTGAGGATCCGCTCAGTGAAGCAATGTCATCCGCAGTGTTGGGAAGGCCGTCAGATCCAAGGGAAAAAAGGGAGTAATTTTTACCGTCCGGTGTGACAATATAGGCAAATTCGCGGCCCCATGGATCCTTTGGGCTTTCGGAAAGAATTCCAGAGGACAAAAGCTCGGATAAGGCCGTGGGGAGCCGGTTGCCATTTTGGGTGCGATAGGTTTGGACAGCGATTTCGATCCTCGAGCTGGCAAGAGCCACCCTTTGTCGGTTTAGCTGAGCCAATTCCTGATCTGGATATCCCCCTTGGCGGGCCTTTTGAAACCACTCCATCGCCTTGCGCT
>RGYX01000007.1 GCA_010031845.1 Verrucomicrobiota bacterium | reverse complement strand
GCGATAAAATTCCCTTCGGGCGGAGTTCATGACATGGACTAAGATATCCCCGTAATCGAGGATGATCCACTGGCTGGCGGAATTTCCTGAAATCCGAAAGGGTCTCCTTCCCAGGATCTCTTTGACCCCTCTTTCAATTTCTCCCGCGATGGCCTTGAGATGAGGCTCGCTATCGCCAGAAACCACCAGAAAAAGGTCAGCCGGACCACCAACCTCCCGCAGATCCAGAATGACAGGATGGTGAGCTTTCTTGTTTTCCGCCAACTCCCGGCACTTTTTTGCCAAAACGATTGCCTCCTCCATTAGCGGTAACTCCTGCTCCGGTGAATGATTTGTTCCACCTCCGGAAGAACCATTCCCTTCACGCCACGGCCTCTCTTAAGGCGCTGGCGGATCTCACTGGCCGAAAGATCAAAACGGGCCAGCCATCTGCCTGGGAAGAAGCGGCCTGGGAAATACCAGGAAACGCACCAACTTGCCGAGATCCCGATATTTTCTCCAGTGGCGGATCTGAGCCCACTGGTCTGATCCGAGGATCCAATCCAAGCCGAAACCGGGGTATAAATCTTTCCAATGGAGGACGGTGTCAATGGAATACGATGCTCCTTGCTGCCGAATTTCCCAGTCAGAAACTTCCGCCCATGGGAAATCATGAAGACCCCGCCTTAAACATTGGAGCCTCACAGAATCCGTCGCCTTGGGCGGATGCTGTTTCAGGGGGGACTGGGCACATGGAAGAAAAACGACCCGATGCGGCCGGAACTCCTCCCAGACTTTTTGAGCCAGGAGAAAATGGCCAACATGGAACGGATCGAAGCTCCCGCCGAACAAGGCGATCCGCCGACTCAAAAGATGCTCCGGTCCACCTGGATTTTGTCGTTGGGAGTTAGCTTGATGTCCCGCCCCTGATCAGCCTGGATTTCCTTGGCGTTGAATTCCCGGGTGACGCCTCCCTGGGTCAATTTGACTTTGCGCCGATTGGCAAAATCGGTGAATCCCCCGCAAGCGGCCACGGCACCCATGGCCGTTAGATCCTTAGTGTAGGGAACACGTTGCGGCATGCGCACCTCCCCGGTCACATCGACGAAACGTTGTTCCTTAAGGTCCACGGTAACGTTGGGATTGGTAAAGATCTCCTGCTTGATGTACGTGGCCTCGATCTGTTTCTTGAGTTGAACGGTCGTGGCATTGGCCGCCGATAGGCTGCCAATGTAAGGCATGGAGATTTTCCCACTCTCATCGATTTTCACCTCAAAGATGCCCTGATCCGCCGTGGGCACTCCGGTCAGTCGAATAATGATGGTATCGCCAATCCGAAGGAGATCGCTGACGTCCAGTCCCGCAGTCCCGTTTTCAGGAGCCTGAACCGGGGTGCCGGAGACGGAACCGGACATGGGGTCGGGTAAACGCGGGGGGACTGGCGTGGAGGCAACATTGGTCTCAAAGGCAGAGGCACCGCCACCGCTTAAGGTTAAGGACTGGGCAAAAGTCTCCATCGCCAAACCGAATCCAAGACAAAGAATGAGATAGGGAATCTTCAAAATCTCTAGAACCGGTCTTCTTCCTGCGGCGGACGGATATAGGTAACCTTGGGCGCTTCCTCATACGGGGAAATTGGGTCAGCCCCTGACACGACAGTGGTTGAGTCAACCGGAGGGACTTCCGTCTGCGCCGCGGCAGGAGAAGAAGGGGTTTCAGCCCTCTTTTTCCCCCGGGGGACCCGTCGCTTGTAACCATACTGGGTCGAATATCCCGCGTAGTAATAGTAGTTATCATCTGTTTTGATGTTCACGTTATTGAGAATCACCCCGAACAGTTTGCCGCCGACTTCATCAATTACGCGCTTCGCCCGCATCGAAACATTTCTGGGATATCGACGGTGTTGAATCAGCAACAGAGTCACATCCACTTCCTGACAAACCACCGACGCGTCACTGATCCCCAAAACGGGGGGGGAATCCACAACAATAACGTCATAGTTGGTCCGGCAGATCTCCAGAAGTGACCCGAAACGCGCGCGACTGAACCCCCCCAGCTCATCGGGACCGAGACTCCCAGCGGTAAGGATCTCCATGTTCGGCACCGAGGTAGCCTGAATCAATTCATCCAGGGAAGCCTGCCCGGCGAGCCATTCACCCAAACCAAGGGTGTTTTCCAAACCGACGGCGTTGTGCATGGTGGGTCTGCGTATATCAGCGTCGATCACCAGAACTTTCATTCCACTTTGCGCACATACCCAAGCCAGATTGAACGAGGTGGTGGACTTCCCCTCCCCCGGGCCGCCGCTTAACACGGTAATGGAACGAGCAATATCCCTGGAACCGGTCAGATTCAGTTTGGCGCTCAGAATTCTATATCCTTCGGCGAATCGGGAACTCGGATCATCCATGGAAAGAAACTTCGCTCCCTTAGGAATCACAGCCAGGACGCTCACTCCAAGGTACTTTTCGACTTCGTCCATCGTTTTGATGCTGGTGTCCAAATATTCAATGAAAAAGGCCAGGCTCAACCCGAGAACCAATCCCACCACCATGCTGAGGGCAAGGTTGAGCTTGAGGTTAGGCTTGATGGGACGGACGGAGGGTTCCGCTTTATTCACGATCTGAACCGGACGTGTTTCGATTTTCGATTCAACGGACTGCTGGCGATATCGGGAGGTTAGGACGTCCAGCAGTTGGCTTTGTGTCTCCATATCCCTTCTAGCCTCATTATAGGGCGCCAGCCGATCCGTCCGGTCCGTTCGCAATTTCTCCCGCAAATCGGAGACCTCTTTTTCCAAAGATTCCACTTTGGCTTGGGCTACGCTAAGATCAATGGACAAGGCGCGACGCACTCCGGATATCAGCTTGTTCAGTTGATCTCTTCTCTCGGTCACCACCCGGATGGCTGCCTCCATCTCCGGATGCTTTTTCCCATACCCCTGCTTTTGCATTTGGGCCACATTTTGCAAGGCTTGGAGATACTGCTGCTTGGTGGACGCGGTGGTGCTGTCCTCCAGATTGAGTGCCGGCAGGGTAGATTCAAGCTGCTCAATGCTGAGGTCAGCCACCTTTTCCAATCGCACCTTGCGGGAGATCATGTCTGCCCTTAACTCACTCAGTTGGGTTTCCTTCCTCTGGATCTCCATATCCGCCAACGTGGTGGACTGGACCTGGGCGGAGGCACCCGGCAATTCATCGATCTTCAGCTCTTTTCGCAACTTCTCGATTTTCGCGGCTGACTCCGAAACAAGTTTTTTTTGTTTTTCCACCTCGCCTTCCAACGCCTTCAATCCGGCGTCGCTTCTTCCACTGATTTCATTGCGCCGGGTCTCTTCGTAGGCATCGGCGATGGTGTTGGCAAAAAGGGCCGCCTCCTCGGGCTTCTGACTGGTGCACACAATTTCAATCAGCTTGGTGTTACGAAAGGGGCGGACCTCGAGATTGCTTTTTCGGAAGATCTGGAAGGCCTGATCGTCACTGAGTGAGCCTTCCGGGAGTTCCATCTGCTTGGCCAACCGCCCCGCAATATCCAACTTCTGAATGACAGGATAGAGGACCTTTTTGCTCTGAATCATTTCGAATTCCGTTTGAAAGAAAATGGGATCGAAACCGTCCATTGTGGCCTGAAAGACCTGAAGATCGCGGTTCTCTTTCTCCACCCTCAGAACGGCCGAGGATTCATAGATTTTCGGCTGAAGCTTGGTCACCACATACCCGGTGACCATAACCAGAACAAGAATTGTGACCGAGGTAGGCCAACGATTCTTGATGACCCGCCAAAGATCGTTTACATGAAAAGAGGATTCATTGGAACTTGCTGTTCCGTAACCATATCCATAGCCGTAAGCCGTTTGGGGCTGGTTAGGTTGACCATCAATCACAAGGAAAGTTTAGCTTGGGCCAGTGCTTTCCGCAATCAGTAGGTTCCCCTTAGGCCGATGTAGACCTGGTTTCTCGTATAACTTCCTGAATTTCCGTTGTTTTCATCAAAATAGGAACCGTAGCTTGTGTAAGTCCAACCGAGTTCAGCCGAGAGGTACGGCATGAATGCATAAGCAAATTTGCAATTATAGGTCACGGTGGTTTGTTGCCCACTCCCTTGATAGACGGCCCCAGGGAAAAGGTTCTGGGTCTGCTCCTGCGTCAGGTTGGGAGAAAAAGTGGCCAGATTGACGTAAAAACTTTGAATGACCGAAAATTTATCGGTGAAGTAATGGTCCCAGTTCAGGTTCAGGGTGTAACCTTGAGAATCCGAGATCGTGGCAAAGTTTGACTGCTGGACTTGCATGGAAAATCCCGCTGAGGCAAAACTGCGCTGGTCGTAGTTCCAGGTGCCGGAAAGGGAGGCAAACGGGTAAGCCTGAATTTCAAGCTCCCCGCTACCTACCCCCCCCGCCGAGATAACGTTGGAATTATCCGCCAAACCGTAGTTGTCGTTCAATTGGATTCCTGCCCGGCCGCTAAAAAAAATGGTCGGGGTAAAGGTCTGGTCTGCCCCCAAAGAAAAAGCGACCTGCTGGTTGTCTCGAAATCCCTGGTCGTTTGAATAGTCGTAGATCTGATAATCCACGGAAAAGGTGCCCACCGTTTCCGGGGTAAAATCCAGGCGAAATTGTTGAAAGATCCCGTTGTTCATATAATTCGAACTGCCGGCACTACCCGATTGAATCGATGTGGTTCCGTTTCCGTTCGACTGATAACTCGAAGGCCCGTCAGAGTTTAAGATGGAATTGTTCCACCTCGTGAGCATAGCAAGACGGTCTGTGACTCGGTAGTCTCCCTGAATGGTCCCAAGGTTGTTGATGAATCCCTGCGTTTGTGTGACCGGAGCAAGACCCACTTGAACCAATTGAGCCAAGGGTTGCTCGCTGTATAGGAAGTTGTCAGAGACCGTTAATTGAACCCGCGGATCAAAAGCATAGGTATAACGTCCGATAAAATTGTGACTGTACTGAATGTCGTAGGATTGATTGATGCTGGGAAAGTAAGTGCCGGTAAAATCATAGCGGAGCGCCAAGTCTGCCTGGAGCCCGATATAATTGTAACCTAACGACGGTTGAATGGAGGTGTACGTCGAGGACATGGGCTCCTGTCCCGCGTTCCCGTTCGACGTGTTGGGGGTATATGGCATGGTCAGTGGATTGCTATCGTATCCTTCCCTTAGAGCCACCGTTGCCGAAAACGGCTTATTGCCGGTTTGCCCAGCTGAACCCTCCACTTGGGAAATTGCGGTTTGGGCAAAACCTACCCCAAAAAACAACAGAACAACTTCCCAGCGGAAACCCCATGACACCCTTGATTGTAGCCCTGCCATCTACCAAATCTTGTGCCTTTTTTTTGATATTCAACCAAAAGACACCACATATAGTAATTCATGTTTGGAACTTGCAAATAACTCATGAACTAAAAAATTTACCTGTTACTATTTCTCTAACTATCAGCTAGTTCCACCTTTTTTGTATGGAAAGAAGTAAATAATCGTTATTGGGCGGTAAAGAGGTGGCAAAGGCCTGAGGAAGATCGGGTGGTTTTTGCCGCCGAATCAAATCAGCCCACGCTTTCCACTCTGAGTTATCATTCAGCATCTCGCTATACATTTTCACATCAGAACTCACCGGGGTGAACAGAATACTGAAGACAGGATTGATCCGATCGTGGATCTTCAAGAAATCCTCACGGGTTGCCGGAAGCCAAAGGCTGGGTGCGTTAGCATACCAAGCTTCCGCCCATGGCAGGTCGGAGGCCTGAACCTCATTGGTCTCAAACCAAGAGCGCATAAAAATAAAAATAGGGGGATACGTGGGAGGGTAGGAAAATGGCGGAGGCTCCGGAAGCGCCAGACGAACAAGCGTCGGCCAACAGACGAATAAGGCGACGACACAGGCAAGAAGCTTGCCCAGCAGTTCCACCTGGAACTTCCATCGGTCAATCATGATCCAAAGAAAGGCGGCCCCATACACGCAAACCATCGGAAGTAGGGCGATGAGGATTTTCGTCCCGGCACCGTCCCCTCCCCGGATTACGAAAGCGAGCACCAAACAAAGCGAGAGGGCCACCAACCCCCACACCGTCCTGCCCACGGCAGCCGATCTTTTCCGAAAATTATGCAAAAGGCCGACCAGCGCCAGAGCCCCCACCAAACTGCTGCCGCAAAGTTCCGGTCCTTTTTGCAGGATCATGGACAGCCCCTTGACGACGGAACCAAGAACTCGCCGCCATACATCTGTTTTTTCCAAGTCAAAGCTGAAGGTGCGCCAAACCAGACTTCCCGGATAATAGGCGGAATCGGCAAGAAAGTAGGCCCAATTCAGTCCAAACGGATTTCCCGTTGTCGCCCACATTTTTCCCAGCCAAGCGAGAAAAAAGACCAAAGGAAGGAAGAGCCCGAAAAGCAGAAGCCATCTGTGGGTTCGCAAAACGAACAAGGAGAGGGTCCCAAAAGCCAATACCGGCCAAATTTGGATGAATTGAACCAAAGGGGCCAACCCTAAAAGGAAACCGCTGAAGAATGTCGCCACGCCCCCCCAAGGAATGACCTCTTCCGATTCATCCTGATCAGAAGCCACCAAGCCCCGGCAAAACATCCATCCTGCAAATGCATAAAGAAAAACCACCAGACACTCGCTTCCACCCTGAATGGCAAAATCCCAGAGGGCCGAACTCCCCAAAAAAAAGACGGTCGCCAACACCCCTGCCCCAAGATCGAATTGTCTGGCCGCCCAAAGGAAAACCATAAACGCCGTCAACACGATCAAGGCCAGGTTCATTCCCAGGGAAACATAGTCCGGGGAATACACGCGAAAGTTTTTCACTTTTTCCTGGGGAACTTCAAAGTCGATCAACTTGGCGATCATTCCCAGCCGATAGACCCCGGCCCAAACCAGCGGAGCAAGGGGCGGAGTAAGGGTTTCAGGAAAATCAGCCAAAGCCGGCGTCTGATTTCCATGTTTTGACCGTAGTTGCCATAGAGCCAGAGGCCGGATCAGCCGAGTCGTGAAACCTTTCCCGAGGGCCAATTGTCTCCCCTGTTGGGCCAAATCCATCGCATCCATGGTACGTAGACCATTAAACTCCCGCAGACCGATCCAACCCGCCAACCCGACAACCATCGTCAACAAGGCCAAGCGCACCATCCAAACCCTGACCGAGCCGGCCTCCACCTCGTACACCCAGTCTTGCAGGCTCTTCATCTTGGTTTCAAATCTCCTTGGTTGGATCCTGCCAATTTTCTATGCAGGGTGCGACGACTTATTCCAAGTTGCTTGGCAGCTTCGGTGATGTTTTGGTTGGTTTGGATCAAAGCCCTGTGAATGGCCTGATTTTCAAGGTCCTCAAGCTTCCCTCCCGAACGACCGCTCGGCACCCGTCCTCCCGCCTGCCTATCACGGATACCGGAGGGTAAATCCGACAATTCTATGGTTTTCCCCTTGGTCATCACCACCCCATGCTCAACCGCCGTCCGAAGTTCCCGGATATTGCCGGGCCAGGAATATTGACCGAACCGTTCCAGAACACCCCGGGAAAATGCGAGCCCGGACTTTTGGTTCTCATGGGAAAATTCCCGCAAAAAATGCCCGGCCAAAACCGGAATATCCTGCGAGCGATCTCGTAAAGGAGGCAAGTGAATCTCCACCACCCGGATCCGAAAAAAGAGATCTTCCCGAAAACTTCCCTCCCTGACCATCGCCTCAAGGTTCCGGTTGGTCGCTGCGACCAACCGCACATCCACGGGTATGGACTGGTTTCCCCCCACCCTTTCCAAAGCCCGTTCCCCCAGAACCCTGAGCAGCTTAACCTGGGTGGTCGCATCGATTTCACCAATCTCGTCCAAAAACAACGTGCCATTCTGAGCCTGCTCAATGCGCCCCACCCTCCGATCCATCGCACCCGTAAAAGCTCCTTTTTCATGTCCAAAAAGTTCGCTTTCGAGAAGTTGCGGAGACAAGGCCGCACAATGAACCGCCACGAAGGGTCCGGCCCGTCTCAAGCTCAGCCCATGGATGGCGCGCGCCACCAGCTCCTTGCCGGTACCGCTCTCTCCTTCAATGAGGACACTCGCTTTGGAATCCGCCACCTGCTTGATTTTTTCCAGAACTTCGTGCATGGCGGGACAGCGACCAATAATCTTTTCCAAACCAAACGCATGACCTAATTGGGCTTTGAGCTGGACATTTTCCTGCTCCACCTGAACGGAGCGCACGGCCCGACGCAGAAGCAATTCCACTCTCTGCAGGTCCAAGGGCTTGGTTACATAATCATAAGCCCCCTTTCGCATGGCTTCCACGGCGGTTTCCACCGAGCCATAGGCTGTCATGACCACACACGGAATCGGAGGCTCCAGTTTGCGGCACAGATTTACCACCTGCATTCCACTCTCGTTTCCCAGCCTGAGATCCGTTAAGACCGCGTCCATCGACTCGCTCTCCAACAGGGCGCTCACTCCCTTGATATCTGCGGTTGTAAAAACTTCGAAGGAATCCTCCAACACCCTCCGGAGAGCATCCCGGGTGTTTTTCTCGTCATCCACCACCAGAAGACTGGGTTTTTTTTCAGACATCCGATACCGCCTGTGGGATGGATGATCTTTCTTCCAGGAGATGGACTCGCTTGTCCATGAGGGGAATCCGCATCCGGACCAAAGCCCCCTTCCCCGGCATGCTTTCCAACTGCAGATCCCCGCCATGTTCCCGCATGATTCTTTGCACGATCATCAAGCCCAAACCGGTTCCCTCTTTTCGGGTGGTGAAAAAAGGTTGCCCCAGATGGGCCAGATGTTTTGGGTCAATTCCCGGTCCATTATCCCGAAATTCCCACACCAGATACGGCTCTTCCCGCCGAACGATAACCCGGATGAATCCACTCTCTCCGACAAACTGGATCGCATTTCGCAATAGGTTGTAAATCGCCTGTTTCATCTGGGCGCGATCCATGGGCACCCTCCCCAAATCCTTGGCCAGCTCGGTTTCCAGCAGGATCTTCCGATCCTTGAGCTCCCCCTCTAGGGGGGCTACCGCCTCCTCTAAGACCTCCCCCGGAGCCTCAGGAAATTGACGCAGAGGTTGAGGTCGGATGGCCCTTAGAAATTGTGTGATCAACCCATCTAGGCGACGAATCTCCTGCTGGCATATCCCGACGGAATGGCGGATTTTATGGGCGGCATCTGTCTCGATCCCCCGCAGATCACGATCCATCACCTGCATCTGGAGATGCAAACTGTTAAGTGGATTTCCGATTTCGTGCGCGACTCCGGCTGCCAACAGGGTCAGCGCTTCGACCCGACCAACCTCAAGGGCCTCTTCTGTTTTTTCTCTTTCCTGAGTGACATCATGAAAAATTGCAACATGCAGGGTTTCTTCTCTGTTTTCATCCAAGGGCACAAGGTAGTAGTTCAACACCCTTTTCTCAGGATAACTGACCCCAATCGTTCCGGAAGAAACCCGGTTTGCCTGAAGAAGATGCTTCCAGTCAACGCCTCTGAGACTTCGGGCCAGATTCCATCCGCCTCCCCCGACATCTTCCGGCAAACTTAAAAGACGGCTGGCAGAGCGATTCCAATAGGTCAAACGGCCATCCGGATCCACCACCGCCACCCCCTCTTGCAGGGTGTTGAAAATTCGCTCCAAAAAACCACGATCTTCCGCCAAACGGGCCAAATGGGCCTGCATCTCCCCGGGATCCACCCGCCCGGCACGTTCCAAAAGTTTTTCAACAAACGAGGTCTTCATGGCCCCTTTTGATTCGAACTTAAAACCATCGCTTGAATTTCATCCAGAGACCCATGCCGATCATCAAGGAAAGAGTGAGGGCCATCAAACCGAGGTAGGCATGCGGGTGTTCCAGTTCCGGCATATGCCGAAAATTCATCCCGTACCATGATCCCACCACCACGGGCGGGATCGTGATGGCGGTCAAAGCCGTCAGAACCTTGATTCCCTCGTTCGCCTCATGGGCGGACCGGTTGGTGTATACGTCGAACGCCACCATCATGCGGTCGTTACACCCCTGCAACCGCTCATCGATCTGGGTCATGGCGTCTTGCACATCACGAAAATAGGGCAAGGTCATTGCGCGAATCAGCTTGGACTCGCCACGGGTTAATCTTGCCATCACCTCCCTTTGGGGTCGCAGGGCCTGGCGCAGACTGGATAGCCTCCGCCTCGCCCGCAGAATTCTCTTGGAGAGATCCTCTTTCCCCACTCCCGACAGCGCTTTTTCTTCCACATCTTCCATATCCTCGGTCAATCCCTCCACCACCGGAAGATAAGAGTCCGCCAACTGATCCAGGATTTGATGGGCCAAACGATCAGCTG
This sequence comes from Verrucomicrobiota bacterium, assembly GCA_010031845.1. Taxonomy (GTDB): domain Bacteria; phylum Verrucomicrobiota; class Verrucomicrobiia; order Methylacidiphilales; family Verrucolacustridaceae; genus Verrucolacustris. Next base: position 2,638 of record RGYX01000007.1, on the reverse strand, counting down.
CACGAACCGGTTGTCCGGTTCCCTTCATCAACCGCTCCTTGATCAGCGAGACTCCGGGAATAGGTTCGCGATGAAAGGTCACCAGGAACTCCCTGCCCAAGAAAAGATTAAGTTCGGAAATCTTGAGGGTTTTTTCCGGCGTGATTGCCACGCTATGCATGATCATAAACAGATAATCCTCGTAATCTTCAATCTTTGGCAGCTCACTCAAGGTCACGCAGTCTTCAATGGCCAAAGGGTGAAACTCGAAGAGCAATTCCAATACTTCTTTGGTTTCCTCGGGGGTCGGAGCTGTCAGGTCAATCCAGAGGATTAAACCCTTGTCAGCCCGTGCCAAACGCAGAGCTTCCCGTTCCAGGTTGTGCCCCACCTGACGACCCTCATTAAAGACAAAGGATTCGATCACCCCATGATTATCCCCTTTCTCCTCATCTTCGTCCAAAGTTTTCAGCAGATTTTCGCTCCTCGATTTGGAGTGGATTTAAGGTAGATTTACAGGATGAAGAAGCCTGTGCTCCTGGTGATCCGTGACGGTTGGGGAATCAATCCAGCCGGAAAAGCCGGAGCAGAACTTCAAGGAGACGCCACCCTCCTCGCACGCACCCCGGTTCATGACCGCCTCTACCGGGAATATCCGGGCTCCCGCCTGCAAGCCAGCGGGTTGGTGGTGGGGTTGCCGGAGGGACAAATGGGGAATTCCGAGGTCGGCCATTTGAATCTTGGTGCCGGACGCGTCGTCTATCAGGAATTGACCCGAATCAACCTCGCCATCTCGGAAGGGAGATTGGCTAAGGATCCTGTCCTGCAAAAAGCCTTTCATTCCATTGGCCCCCACCGCCTTCACTTGATGGGGCTGGTTTCAGATGGTGGTGTGCACTCCCACATCGATCATCTCTCTTCCCTGATGGAGATCGCCTCCCAATCCGGTGTTCGGGAAATCTTCATCCATGCCATCACCGATGGGCGGGACTGCTCCCCGACGTCCGGAAGAGAGTTTGTCCGAACCATTGAACAGAAAGCAGCCACCCTCCCAGGATGTCGGCTCGTGACAGTGGTCGGTCGTTACTATGCGATGGATCGGGATAAAAGATGGGAGAGGGTTAAGCTGGCCCGCGACCTTATGGTCGAGGGCATTGGCGCCCCATCTCCAAGCGGGGCCGAGGCCCTGGCCCAATCCTATACCCGGGGAGTTACGGATGAATTCATTATGCCCGTCCGGATCCAAGGAACCAGCGGGCCGTTGATTCAGGAGGGAGACACCCTCTTTTTCTTTAATTTCCGCGCCGATCGCATGCGCCAGATTGTGCGTGCTTTGGCGGATCCAGCGTTTGATTCTTTTTCCTCAATCCGGGTTCCCAAGGTCAAGGTCTTTACCCTGACTCCCTACGAGGGGGATTTCACCCGTTTGGGAATCCAACATTTATTTTCCCCGTTGGAGATGAAGGATCTTCTTGGCGAGGTCGTCGCCGCCCACGGTCTTTCCCAGGTGCGCATGGCGGAAACCGAAAAATATCCGCACGTCACCTACTTCTTTAACGGTGGCAAAGAAGCCCCAAATCCCCAAGAAGAACGCGTGATGGTTCCGTCTCCCAAGGTCGCCACTTACGATCTCCAGCCCGAAATGAGTGCCATTCCCCTGACCGACCTAGTGATCGACCGGATCCAAAAACGACTCGACGACCTCATCATCCTCAACTTCGCCAATCCGGATATGGTGGGCCACACCGGAGTCATGGAAGCCGGCATCAAGGCGGTGGAAACGATCGATGCCTGCGTGGGGCGGGTCTTGGAGGCTTTGGCCAAGGTGCAGGGCAAAGCCTTGGTGACGGCCGACCATGGTAACTGTGAACAGATGAAGGAGCCGAATGGCTCTCCCCATACTGCCCACACCACCAATCTCGTGCATTGCCTCTATGTCGCACCTGATTCCCAAGAGCGCCAGATGACCGACGGAATTCTTGCCGACGTAGCACCCACCCTGCTGGACATGCTGGGCCTGCCAAAACCGGTTGCCATGACCGGCTCTTCGTTGCTTCGCCGGCGTTGACCGTTGTCCTCCGGTGGATTCCCAAGTGAAAAGGTTGAGCGGTTGGGCCGTATTCGATCTCGACGGAACTTTGGCCGACTCTTTGACCGATATTGCCCGGGCTCTTGGTCGTGTCCTCCAGAATCATGGACGTTCTCCGGTCTCCTTGGTTGAGACAAGAGACCTGATCGGCAATGGTCCACGCACCTTGATCGAGAGGGCATGGATCGCCACCGGCGATCCCGCCGACCACGATTTGTCACACCACCTCACCCTTGAATATCTCCGGGAGTATCGATCCAACCCCAGAGGCGGAACCCTGCCCTTTCCGGGTGTTCAGGAAGGGCTTCGCCGTTTGGCCTGTTTGGGTTGGCAAATGGGTGTTTGCACCAACAAGGATGGCCACACCGCGCGGGCCTTGGTGGAGGAATTAGGTTGGGGTAACTGGATCAAGGTGGTGGTCAGCGGAGAGGAAACAGTCCGCAAACCCGATCCCCTTCCCCTTCACTTGGCCCTTCGACGATTACGGGCACCTGCCGGACGACACCTCTTTGTCGGGGACAGTGAAATTGACATGCAAACCGCCCGGAATGCCTCCATCGAGGGGGTGTT
>RGYX01000060.1 GCA_010031845.1 Verrucomicrobiota bacterium | reverse complement strand
GGGTTGAAATGTGAAATTCTCGCTCGAAACTCCCACTGGCTGGTTATAGGGAAAGTTAGCACTCATATTTGGGCGGGTCGGATAGGCCTGCATATTGCTTCCATTGTAGACACGACGGGCAGTGAGTTGGTTCTGAATCGAGCCGCCAATCGCGGCGTTCATAAAAAAGTCCTCGTAGGTTCCCAATTCTATCGTGGTTTCGGTAGAAGATACGGGTGCCGGTTTTCCGGAGACAGTCTGCAGCGGTGGCGGGGAGCCCTTGGCGGCAACCCCCGAAAGAGGATCGATGGGGGCCGCTCCTCCACCCATGGGGTTAGGTGCCGGCCCGCCTCCCATGGGATCGCCCGCGGCGGTGGAGGAGCCGGATCCGCTCATGGGATCGGGTGATGCGGGTGGAGAGCTATTCATCGTGACGGGGGCTCCCACGGTGCCAATCGGAGCCACGCTCAAGCGCTCTGGAGAGGATCGGTTGATGGGTGTGACAGGATCAGAATAGACGCTTAGCACGGGTGGGCCCCCGAAGTCCTTTCCGTCATCATGAAAATTGAGCGCTGCCAGTGGGACAATTTTTTTTGTTCCATCTGGATAGGTTTTCAGGATTTGAGATGGATCGGAACCATTTGGAGGCAAGGATGAGAGGGGCGTTGAAGTGCCGGAGGCGGTTCCTGGAGGGAGGACAATTCTTTGGGCCAAAGCCTGATGACACGGGTAAGTTCCTAATAAAAAAAGGGTGATCAGATATAACCTGACCATAAATGTTGGGTAAGACATATGTCTTATTTCAAAGATTCTGGCCACAAGATATGGTGGCTACAAAGAAAACACCCCTACTTATAGTAAAGTTGTTCACATAGTTGTTTGAATCGGGGGCGGGCTTTTAAAGGTAGCGACGAGCGTCTTTTTTAAAAAAAGCGCTTAAAATCGATAGGCCAGACCTATCTCAAGGGCGTAGTTATAGGAGGCTTTGACCTGACTTGTGGCATCAGAAAAGATGAGGGGATTGGGGGTGATGAAGGTTTTGAAGGAAGTATCCAGGTCCAAACCGGGAAGAAGAGTGTATTGAAACCCGGCTCCTAACTGAAAGGCGTAGTTCCACTGATGCTGGGAGTTTGTGCCCAGAGCCGTGGATGCGGTCACATAGTCCCACACCACTCCGATACCTCCTGTGCAATACCCCCGCAACTTTCCGGTGTTCGGTATTTGAAACCTGATATTTCCCAGAACCGGGACCTGATAGAAAGAGCCATTGCCAAAATCACTGCTTCCTGAAACCAGATTGTTTTGTGAGTTCGCCGAGGTGTAGATGGAACTGATGGCGTTATAGATCAATCCGCTTTCCAGCCCGAAATAAAATCCGTTGGTGACGCTGTAAAATGCCTCAAAATCCGCACGAAAACCGGGGCTAAAATTATAACTACTGTAATCGGCGCCGCCGTTGGACCGGGCGCTGATCGATTGTTGCAGTGCGGGTCCCACTGCCGTTCGAAGACCCCATCCCGTTGGGGGGCCATAATCATCTTTTTTATAGGTGGATCTCGAATTCGAAGAGACGGAAGAAGGGGCGTTGGTGGCAACAGTCTTTGGCGGGGATGGCGGAGAGGTCATGGGATCACTCGTCGGAGTGGGGGATGTGGCGAGAGACTTCCATAGATCCTGGGACGAGGCAGCATCGCTGTCCGTTGTGCTTCCGCCGGATGTCGGGGTGGCCAATTGCACGTCTTGCGGGTTGGTTCGCATGGAGACTGGGTTCCCGCTGGTTGTGGCGTTCTGACCGATAGCCAAAGAACAATAAACGTTTGTCGCAGCAAATATAATTAGAGAGCTACAAACAGAGCTTCGAATTCCAAAAAATGGCATCTGGAAAAACAAGGATCTTCGGTGCACACGCATTAGATAAATGCCCTACATATGCCCTAATTTAGGATCTTACCACAATATATTGTGCTAATAATAGCAAGCCAGGTGAATATTTAGTTTAAAACCCTTCATGCACAGTGATTTAACGCCTAAAATGAACCGCAATTTCAATTCAGCTCATATCTCCATCTAGTTGCTGGATGGGATGTCTTAAAAATTGCCAATCCTCGGTTGGCGTTCGCATGAGGCTTCGCAGGAAGCGGTCTCTATTCTGAAATGAAGATGTGGCTGGAGAGTGGGGGTAAACGCAAAGAGACTTTTCCATTCTCCACTGCCACTTTTCCCAGATCACCGATTTGATCCGTCAGGGTGCCGTCCAAAAACTCCGGAGCCACGTCCAAGTTTAATTCTCTCGGTCTATCCGACCGGTTGTAGACAACAAGCACGCGGTCGGTGAGATAGGCTCGGGCAACCGCATAAGTCTCTTTCCCGGCCAGGAGGCAGCGACGACTGCCATAGCGTATGGCCGGATGGGCTCCCCGGATGGCATTCAGCTTGGAAACGTGCTGATGAACTTTTTTTGCCTCCGAGGTGAGCTTCTTTTGATCAGGGAACATGCGTCGGTTGTCGGGGTCCTGCGCTCCGGTCATGCCGACCTCGTCCCCGTAATAGATCATGGGCACGCCGGGGCAGGTCAGGACAAAGGTGAAGGCAAGGCGGAGTTTGGCGTAGCTGGATGAATGGTCGACTTTTGGGGGTTTGGTCCAACCGACCACGAACTCGTCGGGTTCCTTGAGATCCGGCAAATCCCCATCGGCGTAAGCGAGAAACCGCGACTTGTCGTGGTTCCCCAGCAAGGGGGACATGGTGGTTTCAGGGCCAAACACACGATCGGAGGCCATGGCGGAGGCCTCCAGCGCGGAAAAATCCTCCGTACCCATGCCCAAGGTGGCGAGGATGGAGTCGTAGAGTGGGAATTCGAACTGACCATCGAGTCGGTTGGGGCCGATGAACGAATTGATCCCCTTTCGATCCATGAAGGTTTCGCCCACCAGATAAAAAGAATCTGAGGAGGCCTGCGGGAGCTGGGAGCGCAAACCATGCCGAAAGGAGGTCCAGAATTTGGGAGGGATGTGTTTGACGGCATCCAAGCGGAAACCGTCCAGATCAAATCGCCGCACCCAGCCGGATGCATTTTGGATCAGGTAGTCACAGACGGCGCGGTTATCGTAATTAAAACGGGGAAGAAAGGGTTCGAACCAGGTGGTGAACTGGGTCTCATTGTCCCATCGCCGCAGATTTTTGGTTCCGTCGGGCAGGGTGAGGGAACCAAACCAATCGGGGTGTTGGCGGTAGGCGGGGTGCTCCTCATGCACATGGGCCAAGACGAGATCAAGAAGGAGGTGGAGCCCCTTCTTCTTTGCGGCAAGGGCCAAGTCGGCAAGGGCCTTTTCCCCGCCCAAACGTGTGTCCACCTCGGTAGATGAGGTGGGCCAGTAACCGTGATAACCGGTGTACCAACGGCGTGGTTCCTTAAATTCCTGATAGGGTAGCAGTGGATTCTGGTTTACCGGGGTCAGCCAAAGGGTGTTGACCCCCAATTTCTCGAAGTAACCTTCCTCGATCAGTTGCCGAAGACCGATGAGGTCGCCCCCATAATATTGGGCGGGCGGATCCACTTTGGGATCAGCTTTTGGATTGTTGGAGGGGTCGCCATCGACCATCCGGTCGATAAAGGCCATGTACATGATGTGATCGTGTCGATCTGCACCAAATGCAGGGTCCGCGCCGGCCCTCGCCCGGGCCGGGAGGGCGGGCATGCCATTGGTTTCAAGACCGGTCAAGCGAACCCAGGCCAAGGAAGGCAAATCTTTGGTGGAGACACTCCAACAGTTGTCCGGGAGGGGTTCGGTCGGGATCTCTTTGGAGGTGCCGTCCGGCATTTCCACCACCGCCGAGGTGTTTTGGATTTTTGCTCCGACAGGAGCCACGCTAAAAATCAAGGAATCATGGATGCGACGATCGGCATAAAAGAAGGATGAAGGGGGCAAGGGGGCCGTTTTGAGCACGGAATTTTGATTGCCGCCTTCGTCCTGAATTCTTTCCGGGTTGGCCAAGTCGGGAGACCATTTTCCATCAATGATGAACTTATAAGGGTAAGATCCGGGGATCAGGGGAAGGGACAACTCCCAAAGATTATCGGAGGTCTTTTGGAGGGGATTGGAAGTCGGATTCCATTGGTTGAAGGATCCGGCCACGTGCACGTGTTTTTCCGATCCAGTGCCAAAATATTTGAATTTGGCCAAGGGTGAGGGCTGGATGGAGATGACGAAAACCGCTTCGAAGGGAGCACCTTCTGCGGGGCTAACCTTCAAAACAAAGGTCTCCATTCCGATGGCCCCAGGGAAAACACGGATCGAGAGAAGCGGCCCCTGGACAATTTTGGCCCGAATTCCCGGGTTGGGGTTTTTACGAACAAGCTCGATTTTGCCGCCCGGACCGGAATCAAGCCAGCGGTTTAGATCATACTGCTCTTCCGTGCCGCTGGTGAGGATTTGAGCCGGGATCCAGCCCACGCTAGGGGAGGTTAATTTTTCCGATGAGCATGTGGTTTCTGGCGTGATCCCGAAGGCGAGGACAAGGGCTAGGATGGCTGGAAACCTAATTTTCGGCGACCTTGGGGCGAAGATCATCTGTTGCGATAAAAGTAGGGAGGGTGAGCCTTTGAAGTAAGAAAATTATCTATCTGCCGAAATTTATCAGGTCGTGAAAATAAGATTAAAATTTGGCGTTCAGTTATATGCTAAAAAAGATACGCAAAAAAAAGTAAAAACCCGGACAAATTTTAGGGGATGCCCAATACACTATATGTAGGCAAATTTTGGGGACATAATACAACTAATGTGTATATATCGGGCGCTACGTGAATCATGGACATGCAATAATTACGGAAAAAAAAGTAAATTATTCAATCAGGCGTTTTTGGTCCTCGGTCATCCTATTCTGTTTTTTAATTTTCTGCGGTTCACATATTTTTGGCCAAGAAAACAGTTGGCAGTCTTTAGCGGGGGAAGCCAGTGCGATGAGTCGCAAGGTCAGTCCCGAGAAAATTGACTATAATCTCGAGGTCGGACCTGTGTTGTTGAAACTGAACGCTGGGTTGGTCAACGGATACAGTTCCAATATCGGTTTAACCAGTTCGGGAGGCGCCGGAAGTGCCTACAGCACTCCATCCTTAACCTGTAATTTAAGTTGGCCCATTACGGATCTGAATACCCTGACCTTCGGTCTTCAAGGCGGGTACTCCTATTATTGGCAGGCCTCGCAAAGCGCGAGTCCGGGCGGTTTCTTCCTTCAACCGACAAGTGTTTTGAAAGGGGATTTCTATGTCAGTAATTTCAAGATCACCCCCTCCGATGCTTTTTCCCTGCAGCAGAATCCGACGCAGGCCGCTGAATTGAGCGGGGTATCCAAGTTGTCCCTTTTTCAGAACAATCTCGGTCTGCTGGTTACTTGGGATGCTGGTGACTTTTTGATCACGGGAGGAGCATCTGTTTTTACGGTGAAAGCCTTGAACTCCTCCACCAACAACTATTTGGACCGCAACGCGCTTTCCCCCTCCTTCTCGGTGCAATACAACGTGAGCAAAACCCTAGCGGCGGGCATCAATGGATCGGCGCAATTCAATCGCTATCAAAACCCCGCGCAGTTAGTCCAGACCAACGGGGTTTACAGTGTTCAAGGGCAGAACAATAGCGACCTTTTTCAGGTTGGCCCTTTTGTGAACTATCAGATTTCCGAATACATCACGGTCGGTTTTGATTTGGGTTATCTTTGGGGGACCTTCGACAAGTTTCCGGAGGTCAATCAAGGCGGCTATCCTTCGACATTTTATCTGGATTTCAATTGGTCCCATGCGTTGAACGAATACCTGAAATACAGCATTACGGCCGGCCGGATTGAACAGCCCTCGGTTTCGAACGGAATCACCTTTTTCACCCAATGGACTTTTGGCTTCAGCCCCTCGTGGAACGTGATCGACAATCTCTCCGTTTCGACCCCGCTTTCCGCGTTGATTGGCGAGCAATCCGGAAGCAACGGGCAAAAAATCCAAAACTACACGGGGAGCGTGAATCTGGGTTATCAGATCATGGAGAAACTCAGCAGCACCATGGGATTTACTTATCTGATCAAGGATTCCAATCAACCCAACCAGAGCTATAGTCAGTGGAATGCGACATTGGGATTCACCTATGATTT
>RGYX01000059.1 GCA_010031845.1 Verrucomicrobiota bacterium | reverse complement strand
CATGGACGCTGCGGCGACGCGAGCGCCGGATCCTCCTGGTCGCGGGGGCACTCCTCATCGCCTGCTCGCTCTGGCAATGGATCCGACACGGCGCACACCCGTAGACAAACCGGAATTTTGCGTCCATTCTGGAACTATGGCTCATTTGAATTTTGACCAGGCCATCATCAAGATTCGCGCTACGGACAGCCGATTTGCCCCGGCGGCCTACCACTTTATCCGCCAATCCTTGGACCACTCCATCGCCCGGTTCAATCGTCATGGACCGGAGAAGAAGCCGGCCCATGTCAGCGGCAAGGAGTTGCTTGAGGGATTTCGTGATTTGGCGCTCAAGGAGTATGGCCCCATGGCCAAAACGGTTCTTGGGGAATGGGGAATCTTCCGCTGCTCCCACGTCGGGGAGATTGTTTTCCAGTTGGTTCAATTCGGGATCCTCGGCAAAAGCGAAACGGATAAGCCGGACGATTTTCAGGAAATCTGGACCTTTATCGAGGCCTTTGAGAGCCCCTTTCAACCCAAGCCACAATCCCTGAAAAAACGGTCGGTTAGCTGGCGTTCCCCCTCCCCCAAAAAGGGATCCCCACGGCGTAGACCGAAATCGAAAAACAATCTCGGAAAGCTTTAAACGGATTATGCGGCATGGCTGAAGTCCAAAAAACCAATCCGGTCACCTCCTCAGAGATGACGCGCAAGTTTGTCCAGTTCGTCATGGTTCAGGCGCAGAACATTCTCTACGTCCTCGGCCGGATTCCCACACCGGAGGGGGAACGCCTCCCTCCCAATCTTCAGGCGGCCAAGATGATGATCGACCATCTGGAGCTCATCAAAGCCAAGACCGAGGGGAATCTGAATTCTCAGGAATCCAAGATCCTCACCGAAGCCCTCCAGCAGGTTCAATTGGCGTTCGTTGAAGCCAGCGGCGGAACCCCCGCTGCCATGATGCCCGACCGTGGCCCCCAAGTAGACATGTCCGCCTTGGAGGAGGAGATGCTGGAAGACGAGCCCACCACCGCACCCGGCCCAAAGGCTAAACCCACCCCTCCGGAGGAAGATAAGAAGAAATACTTTAAGAGCTACGGATGAGCTTGCGTTTTCTTGCTTCCGGCATCGTAGCTTGCCTTTTCCCATCCCTTCTTTTTTCCCAAAACAATTCCAATACCAACGCCGGTTACTCCTCTGCACGCCAGGGCTTGTGGAATTGCAAGTTTCCCGACGGAAATTACTATTCGGTTTCTCTTGGTGCGGTCGATTCGGTCAGTCAGCATGAATACTTGTTGGATGGATCTCTTCGGGTGACGGAGGTGACCGTGGCAACCAGAGGCTCAACTCAGGCCCGTTTCTACACCTTGGAGAAGCCGCTGGCGGATACCGGCGGCATGCCGGGACAAACAGTGGTGGACGGATTAAGCCGCATCACCGAGGAGATGGTCTCGCGTGCCCCGGGCAGCGCCCAAAAGAATGCGCAGGCTGTGGTGAAAAAGTTTCCGGAAACAAGCCATGCCAAAATTATCGAGTACCGCCTGGCGAACCGGGATCAATTATCCAAACTATTCCGTCATCTACTCAACCGTTGGCAGGGACGGTCCGCCGACGATACCTACGAAGTCACGGATTAGACGGAGGGGCAAACAGGGACCGGATACCCTGAAAGACTTGCCCCGTGGCATCACGACTGGGATCTCCACCCCTTGCCCCCGCTGCTTTCTCCAGAATTTGGGCCCCGGTCCGGATCATGGTTCGGGCCATGGCGGCAGCCAATCTGGGTTGGAGATCGTTTTGCGGATTTTCCATGGTTCCGCTGATTTTCACCGGTTGATACAGGTAGCCGTTTTCCTCTTTTTGAAAAAGCTCTCCGCCGGTCAGGTCGGCCACTTTACTTCCGAGATATTTATCGAGGCCAAACTGGATTGCCCCCTCAAGATTGCCGCTTGAAATTCGGATGGAGCCAGTGGCCCGGAGCAACCCGGGCGCTTCCACCAGGATATCACGGATATCATAGCGATTGGAAAGAATCTCAAAACTGGCCCCTGCGGTTGTCAGCGGGCACCCCTTAAGGCGGGGCTCCCCTGTGATGACAGAGAGGATTGCCAGAATGGATTCCGAGCCCCTGCCAGGCTCGAGCCGGGCATCCACCAATCGAACCTTCCCACTTCCCTGAAGGCTAGAAGGGCTCCATTCCTCTAAATTGAATTCTCCCGACATTTTGGCAGGCACATCAAAAAGGCCGAACCCGAGTTTACCGCTGGGGATTTCCCACCTTTCCCAGGAAAACCGTCCGTGTCCTAAGGGGGATGGAGAAGTCGTGAAATTCCCAGAGGCGGAAAGCAGGCCGCCCCCGCCGGATTTCAGAGTGAGGTCGGTAAGGTAACAAGTGGGGACGACAAATCTTCCCTTCGCCTGTTGGATGGTCACATTCCGGGCCCAGGGTAACGGCGCCAGGATTTCACCATTCTGAAGCCTGAAATCCGTCCCCTGTTTTTTCATATTCAAAACAATCCTGACCCCTTTTACTCCCCATCCTTGGGTGATGGAGTTGGGGGAAAGGTCGAAATTGCGCACCTCCAGTTTTTCAATCTGCACATCACGCAAAAATTCTTGGGACGACTTGGCGTGAATCAAATCGGGAGGGGTGACTGGAGCGGAGGCCGTGGTGGCTGGCGCGGGAAAGCCTGGGGCAAGTACGACCGAACCTACGGAAATTTCGGAAAAACGCAGAATTCGATCCAACAAGAGCCGCGGGGATATATCCGCCCGAATCTCATGAATTCTCCAGTTCCAGTCGCCCGGATCGTTGGTTCGGCTTAAAAAACTCCCGGAGTAAACAGAAAATGAGGACCACTGGAGAACTTCCAGATCCCCCTTGGTCTTCAGGGCGTCCGAAATCTGCCCCGAGGCCAACTTCCGGAAATCCTCCCCCCCAAGCCAGCGAACCACCAGCACGGGAAGGAAAACCGCCGCAAGAATTCCCGCCAGTGCCACACCTCCCGCCACCGCAAGCAGGATCCATGGAACTTTTCCCGGTTTTTTTTCCACAGTTGGTTGCATCAGGGCATTTTACGCAACCGTAAGAATGGACGGTAGCTATTTCCACGTTGCCTTTACCCGCCTCTGGGAGATTGTTCTCTTGTGCTTACCCTCCAAAATGTCGCTTTCAGCCTTCCGGGTGGCGAGTCCCCCCTGCTTTCCGGAATCACCGCTCGATTCCCTTCCGGACACTTTGGGGCAGTCGTCGGACCCTCGGGTTGCGGTAAGAGCACCCTTTTAAAGGTCGTGGCCGGCATCTTGCCGGTGAGTTCGGGAAGCATTCTTTGGCATGACCAAAACCTTGAGGAGGAGGATTTGCCCGCCCATGAACTGGGCTACGTCCCGCAGTTCAGCTGCACTCAACCCCTTTTGACGGTGGAGGAAAATCTGGTTTATACGGCCCAACTGCGTCGAGGAGGTTCCCGTGAATCGATCCGGGAGGTGGTGGAAAGAAATATGGAGGAAACCGGACTGATCGATTTACGAGATCGTCGGGCGAGTGTTCTTTCCGGAGGACAGTTGCGGCGGCTGGCCTTGGCCATGGAATTAACCACCGAACCGGATTTGTTACTGGCGGACGAGGTCACTAGTGGGCTGGATCCAAGGTCGGAAGAGGAGATCACCGCCCTCCTGGCAAGCCTCGCCCGCGCCGAGGGACGGCTGGTTTTGCTTGTCACCCATAGCCTGCGGTTCCTTGATTCCTACGATTCAGTCACGGTTTTATGCAGCGGGCGATTGGCCTATTCCGCAGACCCCCGTCTACTCACCTCCTATTTTCAAGTGGGAAGCCCCGAAGAGGTTTATCCGGCTTTGGGCGAACAGGAACCCTCGCAATGGGCCGAGGAATGGCTGGCCTCAGTCGAACCCGCGCCCCTTTCCTCGGAAAATGTGATCCACGAGTTGGAATCCCGTATCTCCTCGGCGGAGAAGGAATCCAGCCTCAAGCTTCCTGGATTTTTTTCCCAAACCACCACCTGGCTTTCCCGCAGGATCAAAGTTTTTTTTAGGGATCCGGCCCAGGTTTTTCTTCATGCCTCCCTGCTGCTGGTTTTTCCCTTGGTGGTCACTCTTTTTGCCTATCGAGGACTCCCGTCAGTCCGGATGCCGGGGTTTTAGATCAGCTTCGGGACACGCTTGCCTTTACCGTTCAATCGACCCGGATCGGGACTTTGGTGAGCGGACTGGCTATGTTTCAAGTGATTCTGCTGGCACTAATGGGATCCAATAATTCGGCCCGGGAGGTGGTTGGGCAAAGAGACATTCTCGAAAAGGAAAAATTGGCAGGACTGCGTCCGTCCGCAGTCTTGACAGGAATCATCCTTTTCTTGTCGTTTCTGGTCTTACTGCAATCCGCCTGGATGACGCTCTTCGTCCGTGCGGTTTGCCAATTTCCTGGGGTTGTTTTCCTGCAGTTTGTGCCCTTCCTTTTGACCACCGGAGCTGTCACCGCGCTCTGTTTGGCCATCTCCAGTTGGTCAAACTCAAGCGAACAATCTTCTCTGGGAAGTCTTTATTTGGTCGGTTTTCAACTGCCCCTCTCCGGCGCGCTGCTTGCCTTGCCGGATTTACTGGGATGGATCACCCGGCCCTTCATCAGCGCCTATTGGGCCTGGTCCGCCTACATCCAGACCTTGAAGGACACGCGGTTTTATGACCTGGTTGCCTCCATAACGGAGACTCCGCTTTCGAGCTATCCGTTGTCAGTCTGGATTCTTATGGTGCATCTCGCTCTGGGGATTCTCTTTGCCTATTTTGGAATCTCCAGAAGTCGGTGGCCTTAGATTGCTCCGGAAGGGCGATATGACCTAAACTCCATCCATGTCCCGTAAAGCCCACCGCCCTTCCAATCGCAAGCTGTTGGGTGGAATTTTCGCGGCTTTTATTGTGTTGGCCGGATTGGGTTCTTTTTTGCTGGAAAAAGCCATGGATCCCTTTCGTACGGTTGAAAAAATCAAGCCCGGGGATTTTTATGAGAATGCCAACAGTCTCCGGGGAAACATTTACCAGGTAGACGGCGTAATCATGGGTTCCTTGGGCTGGAACCCGGAAAAAGGGCGCCTTTTCTCCCTTCGCGTCTCTGCGGATGGCCAAGACTGGCCCCTCCCCATTCTCGTGCCCACTCCCCTGGCGCGGTTGAATCTGCAAAAGGGGCAGCGATACCGGGTGAAGGTTCGGGTCAATGAATCAGGGCTTCTGGTCGTGGAGGAGATGGACAAAAAATGAAGATATGGAAACTGTCCCTGCTGGTGGCGCTTTTCCCTCTCTCCCCGGTGCACGCCCAAAGCCCTGAATCCATGGGCGCGCGTGAACCGCAATCATCAACTCCCCCTTCGAAAGCACCCGCAACCCAAACCCCAGACACTCCAGGTGGAACCTCGAAGCTCCTAGGGAAAGATCTACCATCCTACGACCCAGGGCAGGATGTCATGACGTGGGATGGAAAAATATGGAACGTCCAGGATCAGAGAATCTTTCGTGCCCGTTTTGAAAAATATCTGAACGCCGAGGAAGAGAGCGGTGAAGCGGCCAAAACCTACCGAAACAGCTTCAGGGAGATGATGTTGCTTTTGGCTCCAGGCCAGGTCAACGAGGCAAACTTTCGCAAGGCATGGAAATTGCTTCCTGAGGCCGCCAACTACGGTTCCGATGGGAGACTTTGCGATTCTCTGGATGATGCGATTTTTAGTGTCATCCTCAGCAAGCGGGCTTCCTCCAACATCGAGCTGCAGAACCAAAGCCTCAAGCAGCGCAAAAGCACGCTGGAATGGAATTCCCGTTTTGCCGTCGAGGATAGCGGTCTGGGGAACCGACCCCTCAGCGCGGCAACCGCCGAACAATGGAGCAAAGAACAAAACCTGAAACGGGACATGAGGGTTCAACCCATGCTCACGGAGCTTGCGGAAGTGAACGCCTCCATTGCGGGAAATCGCCTCAAGCGCGAGGCCATGCAGCTTCAGGCCAAAATTGAATTTCAGGTCCTGATCGCCCAACTGTTTCTCCAAAGGAGGTTTGAACATGTGCTTCTCGCCAACCGTTTTTACCGCCATCTGTTCGGGGATGGGGACAATCAACTACGCGTCAGTGATGACTACACCTCAAACCAATCAAGCAAGAACAAGGAATCCTTC
>RGYX01000058.1 GCA_010031845.1 Verrucomicrobiota bacterium | reverse complement strand
TCTGGGGATTCAACATGAGGACTCCGGCCACACCCGCGGCCACTCCGCCTTGGACCAGAAGTTTTTTCCTCCCGCTCAAGCCACCTGAGCTTTTTTTGCGAACCTTGGCGTAATCGTCGCAAAACCCCAGCGTTCCCAACGCCAGGGTGCTTCCTAAAGCCAACCAAAGGAAAGGATTGGTCGGACGCGCCCAGAGAACACAGGCAAGGGTCAGGGAGAAAAGGATCAGCACGCCACCCATCGTGGGTGTGCCCTTCTTGCTTTCATGCAGGTCGGCCAGTTTGTGTACCTCTTCCCTGCGGCGAATGGGCTGCCCGAGCTTGAGCCGGAGAAGTGCGTCAATCACACGGGGACCAATCCACAGGCTAAAGAGGAAGGAGGTCAACGCCGCCCCCACCGTCCGAAATGTCACGTATTGGAACACATTAAGGGGCCCGAACCAGTCGCTGAGAAGGCTGAGGTAATAGAGCATTATTTTTTTACCTCTCTCAGACGGGCGGCTACTGCCTCCATCCCCTCTCGCCGGCTCCCCTTCACCAAAACCCTGTCGGAAGCGATCGCTTCATGGACGTAGGCCTGAACCAACTCTTCCCGCTTGGAATACCAACGCACCCAGTTGCCGGAACGTATTTTTTTCGCGGCTTCGACCAAAAACTTGGCTTCCTCCCCAATCGCTAGGCACAGCCCGATCTTTCCCCGGGCTACCGATGCCCCGGCCTCCTCATGCAACATCCGGCTGAACGAACCCAGCTCGGCCATGGCCCCGAGAAGTGCCACATTCCTTCCTTCTCCCGGGAGCTCCTGCAGGGTGTGTAGTCCGGCGGACAAGCTGTCCGGATTGGCGTTGTAGCTGTCATCGATCAGCCACCCTTGGTGCAGCCGTTCCAGTTTAAGCCGGCCGGAGGGTAGGCTGATTTTTTCAAGGGCGGAGGCCGCAGCGTTCGGCTCCGCCCCCAGTTCCAACCCGGCAGCCAAGGCCTGCGCCGCGTTCATCGCCATATGAGCCCCGGGAACAGGGAGCAAAACCTCCATCCTCCCACGCGGCCCCTCGCACACAAAACGGGTGGTTTCACCCTCGCAAGCGATCTTTTGCAGACGGTAATCCGCCTCGGAGGATCGGCCGACCCGAACCACCCGGGCGCGACATCCTTCCAACGTCATTTTCTCATAGGGATCGTCGGCGTTGCTGATCGCCAACCCCGTGGGCGGCAAGGATCGGTACAAGGCTCCCTTTTCCCGGGCCGTCGCCTCCCGCGATCCCGTGCCTTCCACATGAGCCCAACCGATGTTGGTCACCAGTCCTGCCTCCGGTTCGGCCAACTCGGCCAGAGGTCCGATCTCGCCAGGGGCATTCATCGCCAGTTCCACCACCGCCCACATGTCTTCCGCCCCGATCCCCATCAGGGTCAGGGGGACGCCAAAATGATTGTTTAGGTTGCCGGGAGTTCGGTGGGTTTGCCCCATGGTTCCAAGCACGGCCGCCAGCATTTCTTTGGTGCTGCTCTTTCCCGAACTACCCGTCACCGAGACCACTCTCACCGGAAGCATCCGGCGGTAACCCCGTGCCATTTGCTGAAGAGCTTTCTGGGTGTCCTCCACCAAAAGAAGACCAAAACCCGCGGGAATTTTTTTCACTTCCTGCTTTTGTACCAGTGCGGCGATGGCGCCCTTTTCGGCGGCCTCGGCCAAGTGGCTGTGACCGTCATGTTTTGGCCCTCGGATGGCCACAAACAGTTCTCCGGGCTTGATCGACCGCGAATCAAGGCTGACCCCGAAGGCCACGCGTTCCCCGTTGCCCCGAATGAGCTTCGCCCCTGCCAAATCAGCCAAAGTGGAAAGCGAAAGGGGTTTCAAACCTGCCCCCTTTCCGCCCAGGCTCGCTCGGCCTCCCGACGATCGGAAAACGGAATCTTGGCACCCTGCATCTCCTGAAACTCCTCGTGTCCTTTACCGGCGATCAGAACGACGTCCCCTTGGGATGCCGCCAGAATGGCAGCCCGGATCGCTTCCGAACGGTTTTCGATCACCTGAACTCCTGAACGGGCGGAAAGGCCTGACTTCATTTCACGGAGGATCGAGGAGGGATCCTCACCGCGAGGGTTATCGGAAGTCAGAATCACCTTGTGGGCTCCTTGTTCCGCCGCGGCCGCCATCCCGGGTCTCTTGCCCTTGTCACGATCGCCGCCCGCACCGAGCACGATCCAAAGTTTGCCCTGCGTCAATGGGCGCAACGTTTCCAAGACAGCACGAACCGCGTCTTCGGTATGGGCGTAATCAATCAGTACGTTGATCTCCTGAGGTCCGGCCACCCGCTCCATCCTTCCCGGAACCGCCGGAGCACGACCCAGCCCGGCGGCCACTTGCTTCAGCGGAACCCCCGTGGCCAAAGCCCCCGCCGCGGCGGCCAGTGCATTCGCCACATTAAAGCTTCCCAACCAGGGCAAAGTCACCGCCACCTCTCCCTCGGGAGCGCAAAGAACGAAGGAACTTCCTCCGATGCCCATCCTTAAATTGCGGGCATGCACCTCACCCCGCTCCAACCCATAACGCAGAATCCGAACCCCCGGCCCGCACAAGTTGGCCATCCGGATCCCGACCGGATCCTCGGCATTGACCACCGCAAAGGACCCGGCACCCAACCCGCGGAAAAGCTGCGCTTTGGCCGCCTCATAGGCCTCCATGGTTTGGTGATAATCCAAATGATCCCTTCCCAAGTTGGTGAAAATGCCCCCCGCAAAATCGACTCCTTCGGTCCGCCCCTGATCCAACGCATGAGAACTGACTTCGATAGCCGCAGCCCGACATCCGTTTTCCCGCATTACTGCGAGATACTGCTGGAGATCCAGGGCCTCGGGGGTGGTGTGCGTGGCGCTTTCCCTCCCCTTCCCGGTGTCATTTACCACCGTGCCCAATAAACCACAGCGGAGCCCCCCCACTTCCAAAAGAGACTGCAAAAGCATCGCCGTGGAGGTTTTCCCATTCGTGCCGGTGACCCCCACCACCCGTACCTGCCGCGATGGGTTGCCATAAAAATTGGCCGCCATCCGGCCCAACGCCCGCCTTCCATTTTCTACCCGGATTCCGGGAATCTTGAGATCGCCTAGAGCACGTTCCGCCACCACGGCCACCGCCCCCCGTTTCACCGCATCCGGCACAAAGGCATGCCCGTCCCTTACCTGACCCTTCCAAGTGCAGAAAAGCGATCCGGGCTTGACCCGGTTGGACTCATAAGCCAAGGCCGAGACTTCGGCCTGACGTCCGATGGCAATGTTCTTGAAGGCCGGGGCCGCCACCTGCCCGCCGTAATACAACTTGCCCTTGGGTTCATCGACCATGATCGAAACCAGAAATTCCGGATGGTCTGCCGGCAAAAACCCGATGAAGGAGGAGCGATATTTCTCCTTGGAGTAAACCCCGTTCGCCCATTTCTGCGCGGTGCCGGTTTTTCCCGCGACCTCGAATCCCGGAACCGCCGCGTTCTCTGCCGTCCCCGTGTCCGAAACCACCCCCCGGAGCGCATCGATCACTTTGTTGGCGGTATCGGGCCGGATCACCTGACATACCACCTTGGGGATGAACTGCATCACCACCCGGTTATCCCGATCGACCACCGCTTTGACCAAACGGGGTTCCATTCGTTTTCCCCCGTTGGCAATGGCGCCGTAGGCCAAGGCCATTTGCAGGTTGGTCACGGCCACCTCGTAACCCATCGGAATCCGCGTAATGGAAATTTTGTTCCAGTTTTTCAACCCCCGCAGAAGACCCCTTTCCTCTCCCGGAAGCGCGCCTTCCCCCTTTTGAGCCCGCTCCCCGAAACCAAACAACCGCGCATAATGAAAGATTTTCTCTTCACCAACTTGCATGGCCAACTTGGCCATCCCGATGTTGCTTGATTTTGCAACCACCTGGCGAAGGGTCATCAATCCGTAGGGCTCATGGTCCTTCAGCCAATGGCCGGCATAAAACATCTGCCCGTCCTCGCAGAAATAGGTGCTTTCCAGATCCGCCGCACCTTCGTTGAGGCCGGCTGCCAAAGTCACAACCTTGAAAGTTGATCCCGGCTCATAGGTGTCCGCGATCGGCCGATTTTTGAGCGCCTCGCCCGCAAAAGTCTGCCTTTGGTTCGGATCGAACGTCGGACGGCTGGCCATCGCCAAAATTTCCCCCGTGGCCGGACGTATCACCACGATGTGCACATCCTCGGGATGAAACTGCTCCATCAGGGCATCGGCTTCCCGCTCGACGATATGCTGGATGGTTTGATCGAGAGTCAGCACCACGTGATAACCATCTCTCGCGGGCCGGTCGCTCAACCGGAAGTAAGGAATCTCCCCGCCCTTGTTATCCTTGATAATCCTGCGCTCTCCGGCCACCCCCCGCAGGTATCGGTCCATTGACTTCTCCACCCCTGCTTCCCCCACTTCAAACACCGCCGGACGATCCCCGTCGGCTCCTGCCTGCTCCCGCAAATTCACATAGCCAAGGATCTGGGCCGTCTCCGTCCCGTTGGGATAGTTGCGCACCGTCTTGCGCTCCAGCCGGATGCTCCCCAACCGGCTGGCCCGCAATTTCCCCTCCACTTCAGCCCCCACCCCTTCCGCGATTTTCTGATACCGGTTTTCCGGATCGGCCTGTCCTTTCAGCCACTCCGCCGAAACTCCCAAAATCTCCGCCAGGACCGGAAGTTCCCGGGGACGTTCGGCCAAAATTTTTCCGTCCAAACGGACTTCGATCAACGGCATGCTTTGCGCCAACACCCGGCCGCTAACGTCCAGAATCGAACCCCGTTGGGCGGGTACCGCTTCGCCGCGGGTATGCAACCGGATCGCATGCTCCCGATACTCATCCTGCTTCACCATCTGAATCCAAACCAACCGGGTCGAGATTCCGGTAAAAGCTGCGGCCAACAGCACGGTCACCGTGATCACCCGATTTCGGGGATTCATCGGGTCTCCTCTTTGGCCAGGTCAGCCCCATTCCATGGGCGGCGAACCGGGGCCTCCACAATCTCCAACTGACTGATGCTGATCAGGCCGAGATTCATCTGTACCGAGCGGTCCGAAAGTTGCCGCGGGGATCGAAGACGCTCCGACTGCAGTCGGGCAGAATTGACCTGTCGATCCAACTTCGCTTGTTCTTGCTCGAGTTTCTTTAAATCAGACGATGCGCGGATGTTGTAGACATGCAGGAGCGCAAAAGCCACCACCAGCGAAGTGGTGATGCCGGCCCCCACTAAAAAACGCAGGAGCTGGGCTCCTCCGACTTGATTGGTTCGGCGGATCTGATTCCGGCTCACGCGCCACCTCCCGGCAGACGTTCCGCCCCGCGCAGTCGGGCACTTCGGGCTCGCGGATTGACCGCAATCTCCTCCTCGGTGGGAACAGCCTCCCCAAGCGAACGCACCCATCGTTCGGGGTTGGCATGCCCGAAAGCCATTCCGGGCTGACGTTTTTCTTCCTCTGCGTGCTCCCGAATCCAGTTCTTTACCGCCCGATCCTCGATCGAATGGTAGGTCAACACTCCCATCCGTCCGCCCGGCTTCAGCGCCCTGGGCACCGCCGCCAGAGCTTCCGACAGGCTTTCCCCCTCGCGGTTTACCGCCCGACGAAGCGCCATGAAAGTGCGGGTGGCCGGATGTTTGGCCCCCGGACGAGGGGCATGGGTCACTCGAGACACGGCGGTGGCCAAATCGGCGGTGGTGTGAAGCGGCCGGGCCCGCACGATCGCCCGGGCAATTTTTCCGGGATCCCGGTCTTCCCCTCCCTCTCGCAGAAGATTCCGCAACTCTGGCTCGGAAAGTTCGTTGACCAGCTTTTCTGCCGTCACGCAGGATTCGGGGTTCATCCGCATATCGAGCGGACCGGCCTGCTGGAAACTGAAGCCCCGCTCGGCCTGGTCCACTTGGGGCGAGGAGATCCCCAAATCCAACAAGATGGCATCGGCGGGGCCCTCTTTTTCCATCAGTCGGGCCAGTTCACTGAAATTCATCCGGTAAAATCGGAATCGCTCCGCACCGGCCTCCGCCGCGAGACGGTGGGCCTCTTTTTCGGCGTCCGGATCCACATCGAGGGCCACCACTCGGGCACCCCGCTCCAGAAAAGCACGGCTGTGACCGCCACGACCGAAAGTCGCGTCAATCACCGTGCGTCCGGGAGCGGGTTG
>RGYX01000057.1 GCA_010031845.1 Verrucomicrobiota bacterium | reverse complement strand
GTCCATGCGAGCTCCATCCCCAGTGAAGTAGGTTCCCGGCACCTCGCTCCAGTACTGCTTGGCAAATCTCTCCGGATCACCGTGGATCGTGCGGAGCATCGAGGGCCAAGGTTTGCGAATGACCAACTTCCCTTGGGTTCCCGGCTTTAATTCCTTGCCCTGATCATCCACCACCGCCACATCCACCCCAAAGAAAGGCAACCCGGCAGAGCCGGGCTTCATGAAATGGGCTCCCGGAAGGGTGGTGATCATGTGACTGCCGGTTTCGGTTTGCCACCAGGTGTCGACGATCGGACAACGCCCGCCTCCGATCACCTGATGGTACCACCACCACGCCTCCGGATTGATCGGTTCTCCGACGGAGCCTAATAACCGAAGGGAGGAAAGGTCGTGCTTTTTGACCCAGTGATCTCCCCACCGGATGAACGCCCGGATCGCCGTGGGCGCCGTGTAGAAGACAGTCACCCGATGCTTTTCGATGATGCTCCAAAAACGATCCGGCTCCGGCTGATTGGGCGCCCCCTCGTACATCAGGGTGGTCGTCCCGTTGCTGAGCGCCCCGTAGACCACGTAGCTGTGACCGGTCACCCAACCCACATCCGCGGTGCACCAAAAGAGGTCTGTCGCCTTGAGGTCAAAAACCCATTTGGTGGTCAGATGGGCTCCCAGAAGATATCCCCCCGTGGTGTGCAGGATTCCCTTTGGTTTGCCCGTGCTTCCGCTGGTGTAGAGAATGAAAAGCGGATGCTCGCTCTCGAGCTTCTCCGGCGGACATTCGGCCGGCTGATCCTTAACCAGTTCGTGCCACCAGCGGTCAACCTCATTGAGCCTGTCAACATGTCCGGTTCTTTTGAGGACAATCACTCGCCGAACCTCGGGGCAAGCCGCCACCGCCTGATCCACATTTTGCTTCAGTCCCACCACCTGACCCCGCCGGTATCCCCCATCCGAGGTGATAACCAGTTTGGCCCCGCAATCCTGAATCCGGTCTTTAAGCGATTCGGCACTGAAGCCGCCAAAAACCACACTATGGACGGCTCCGACCCTTGCGCAGGCCAGCATGGCGATGGCTGCCTCCGGAATCATGGGAAGATAGATCATGACCCGGTCGCCCGGCTTCACTCCCTCCCCTTTTAGGGCATTGGCAAAGCGACAGACCTCATCATGCAACTGCTGGTAGGTCAGAACCCGGATGTCTCCCGGTTCGCCTTCAAAAATAATTGCCGCCTGGTGTCGCCGCCCGCTTTGCAGATGTCGGTCCAGGGCCAAACCACTTCGAGAAAGGCTCCTTCCACTCGAGGACTCTCTTGGGCTCGGTAAACCAAGTCAGTTCCTCTTTTGCCAACCGCCCCCAGAATTTTTTCGGATGTTGCACGGACTCCCGATGCATCGACTTGTATTTGGCGAAACTGGGAAAAACCGAATGCTTCACAAAGGAAGCCGAGGGCTTGCATTTTAGGTCTCGGCTCATTTTTTTATTTTCCCGGGGGCTGGGGTTCGCACCACCTTTCTCAGGGCCTCCAGAATCTGTTCCGTCGGAGCCATTCGACCCGGCCCCTCCGCTCCGCAAGCCAAACGGCCTTCCGCCGGGCCGATCAAACGCGCCCCCCGACTTTTCAGAATTTTTACATTCTCCTGTGTCGCCGCGTGCTGCCACATCAGGGTGTTCATGGCAGGAGCAAAGAATATGGGGGCACGGGTGGCCAAAAGAACCGCACCCAATACATCACCCGCCATTCCATGAGCCGCCCGAGCCAGGGAATCCGCACTCGCCGGTGCCACCACCACCGCATCGGCCGAACGGGCCAGATCGAGGTGCCCCATTCTCCCCCCCTCTCCCTCTTCCCAAAGGGAGGTGTGAACCGGGCGGTGAGTCAAAGCCGCCAAGGTCAAGGCGGGCAAGAAACGCGCCCCATCGCCAGTGAGGACCGCATGCACCTCCCAACCCTCGCGCCCCATGGCACTGGCCAGATCTGCCGCCCGGAAGGCGGCGATGGATCCGGTTACACCCAGAACAATCCTCGGGGAGTTGGAATCAACCATGATGCAAATTCAACCTCCGGCTGAGGTAACGTTCCGCCCGGATGATGGCGCGGAACTTGATGAGATCCTCTTCCATCGAACTGCTCAGAATGGTGTAGCGGTAGCTCTTCCAATCCGCCATCTCCGCATCCGCTGCCTGGATCCGCTTGGCGATCTGCTGGGCGTTTTCCGTTCCCCGCCCCTGCAACCGGCGACGCAATTCCTCCAAATCAGGTGGCATGATGAAGATATCCGCCAAGGCCTCCTGAATTTTCGCATCCCGGGAACCCCGGATCTGCCTTGCTCCCTGCACATCGATATCGAGAAGAACATCCCGCCCGGCGGCGAGATGCTCCAGCACGGTTCCTTTAGGCGTCCCGTAGTAGTGACCGTAAACATCGGCATGTTCCAGCATCTCCCCTTTTTGCATTTTTTTCTCGAACTCCGCTTTGGATAAAAAGAAATAGTCGACCCCGTCCTGCTCCCCGGGTCTCTGGGGACGGGTGGTGCAACTCACTGAATAAACCAGATCGGGAGTTTGACGGACGTTGGCGCAAAGGGTGGTCTTGCCCGTTCCCGAAGGAGCAGAAACGACAAACAAAATTCCTGATCTTGTGAAGTTATTCAAGATTGGCCGCCTGTTCCCGAAGCTTTTCCAGTTCCGATTTGAATTCGATCGCCAACCGGGTCAAACCCAGATCCCCCGATTTGGACCCCACGGTGTTCACCTCCCGCTGCAATTCCTGGATAATAAATTCAAGATTCCTGCCTCCCGGAGCGCGTCTCCCGGTCAACCCGTGCGCTTCGGCCAGATGCGCCCGAATCCGCCCCAGTTCCTCCGTCACATCCCCGCGATCCGCCGCCGACACCACCTCCCGAGCCACCCTTTCCGGCTCCAGATGCAGTCCGGTCTCCCCGGCGATCTCCTGCAACCTCTCCCGGAACCGCTCCCCCTGATTTTTTCGCATCTCTGCGGCCGCTTTCTCCATTCGTCGACGAACCTCCTCCATCTTTTTCAGGTGACCCCGGAGATTGCGAACCATGCGCATTCCCTCCCGCTCACGGGACTCAACCATTTTCCTCAAAGCACCCCGGACTCCGACCAGGATTTTCCGGTCCTCCGCGGGAGCAATCCCCAACTGGGTGTTGACCACCACCCCAGGCAGACCCAAAAGATCCGACCAGACCGGCCCACCCTCGACCCCTAGTTTTTTTCCGGCGGTGCGTAGCTGACGGGCATACAGCGCCGCTTTTTTCAGATCCAGACTTCGTCCGTTTTGGGCGGGAGATGCCTCAAGATTCAGGGCCACGGTCACCTTGCCCCGGATCACCGACTCGGCCACTTCCTCGCGGATCTGCCTTTCGATCCGGGCCAATTCGCCCGGCGTATAAACCAAGACCTCCAATCCCCTTTTGTTCACCGAACTGACCTCAATTCCGATCCGGGCATGCCGGACAGGGACTTGGACGGAACCGAAACCGGTCATGCTGCGCATGGAAAAATCCTATCGGGAAACCCCCCGCGATTCAAAACCCAATCGCCTTGAAAATTCCCTGGAGAGGTGCCGTCACGGGTTTGGTCAACCCCCCGGTCGCTCCATCGGTCCCCTGAAGAACCCCGGATGGCGCGTTCAGGAGAAGGTTGATCCCGCTCTCCGCCAACATTTTCCCAATATCCATTTGGACATTGGGGTTGCTCAGCGTACCTGTGATGCGGGCATCTCCGGGAATCTTGGTGTAGGTATCGTTGCTTTTGCCGATGAGCTGGGTCATGGCCCCCTGCAGTTGACCACTGCTTTGCATGGCTTCCTTCGTCAAAGCAAATCGCAATTGAAAATCCAGGACTTGGGTGAACCAATTCAGCCAACCCTGAAGATTGGCGGATAGAGCGTTTCCTAACACCTGGAGGTTCGGTACGGTGATTTTCTCACCTTGGACTTGGAATTCAGATCCCAGATCATTGATCTCACTGGAGGCAATGTAGCTCGAGCCCAGCAAGGCTCCTGTTTTCTGCAGGGCCTGATACAGGGAGGGCAGATTTTCCAAATGAGCTTGATAAAGACGAAAGCTCCCCTGGCCGTTCAGGCTTCTCCTGAGACTCTCGAGCGAGGGACCGTCGGATCGCGCCGCGAGCTGAAGGTCCGCCCAACCCCCGATCGGACCCCTTGCATCGTGAATGGCGTTTCCCAGAATGGCCCCGAGGGGAAACTTGTTGACCGAGATTTGTGCCTCAACCGGCTTATCGGTCCCTTCTCCCAAAACCGAGGCACTGATCGATCCCCCCTGAACCTGGACGCTCGAAGGTTCCAGCTGAATTTCCTCAGGTCCGAATCGTAGCCGGGGAATTTTGACAGGCCCCACCTCCGCCTCTTGGACTATGATTTTCCTTAAAGCGGCTGACAGATCGATTCTCCACGGCGGGGAGACCGGAGCTTTGGAATCCATCGGGGCGTCCTGCCAGACCTGCGTCTGGGCCAGCACCCCGCGCAAATCCAAAACCCCTCCCTTGACTTGAGCCCTTAAGGAACCGGGACTCCAATGAAATGAGGGAACCATCACCGGATCATCGCGGAAGTCGGGAAACAGAAGCGTGACATCACGCAGGTCGAAACCTTCGCTTCGGTTGTCATATTCGAAAGCGCCGCTGATCCGCAGGGAGGCCGGGGGCAGTTTAGCGTTTTCCATCAGACGAACGTCCAACAGGGTCAGATCCGCCTCCCCGCTCCCGCCGTGCTCCCCGGGCTCCCAAAATCCAGCCCCCAAGACCACATCCCCATCCAACCAGCGAACCGGACTCAGCCACGGCGATAAAAGCGTTTGCATCCAACCTTCCGAAATCCGGCCGCCCTCCCATGCGATCGATCCCTTTTTCATCCAAGCCATTTTCTGCAGCTCGAGATTTCCCATTCCACCCTCCGCCACCACATGCACCTCGTTCATCGATCGAAGTCCGCCTTGCCACTCCACGATTCCCTGGCTCTTTAGGTTCACCCCGCTCAACCCCCCGATGCCCGGCAACTTGGCCTGTAGCTTCTGAACCTCGATACTGTAACCGATTTTACGGATATCCTCTTTCGGATCGGCCGCCTCTGCCTTGATCTCGAAAGCCCCCCCCGAAACATAGGGCGTCAGGTCGGGAAAGTTTTTGGCGGCGCAAGCCAGATCCATTTTCCCCAACACCACCACTCCCGGATGCGGGCTTTTTTCGATCGTCAGGGTCAACCAGTTCACCCCCTCCTGTTTTGCGATGACTTCGGTTTTTTGAATTTGCAGGCTTTGATCAGCACCGAGTGAAACAGACGCCTGCAAATTCACCTGATTGGGCGGCAATTCGATCCTGGGAAGATGGATCATCAGGTCAGGAATTTGCAGATCCGCCTCCCCGGTCAGGGTCTCTCGCTTCGGGTTACTAAAAACCCTCACCGATCCCGATACCGTTCCCAAAACGGAACTTTCCGAAGCGTTAGGCAGAATCAGCGGGGTGAATAGTCCCATTGGCCAGCCACGGAATTGGATCAAGGCCGAGGCTGCCTCCTTTCCGGCCGGTTTCCACTGCCCGGTACTTTTCTTTTCCACCCATAGCGGCCTGTCCAAGGATGCCAAGACTGCATCCGAACCATCCCGGTGCCGGGCCTGCAACGATAGAGAATCCACCAGAAGTTTGCCCGATGAGCCGGAAGGCCAGGAGGCCTGAATCGCGCCATCGATGAAGGGAAAATCCACCGGGCGGGAATGCCCCGGAACCCCCGTTTCCACCTGAATGGCCCCCTGAAGCTTTGCCTCGACCCGATCTTCATTCTTTTGCCGGGAGAACTGAAAGGATCCGGCGGCCGTGGCCTGATCCCATTTCCATGCCGGGGTAACGATGGTCAGGATGGGTACCATCAGATCCGATTCCGCCCGTTTCAACTCCAGTTTGGCCGTGCCCTCTCCTGAATCCAATCTCCAGTTCACCGAGGCTTCCCCCTCCAACAGGGGGACCCCCCCCCGATCTGCCTGAAGGGAGATTTGCGGAAAATTCCAAACGCCATTCGCATTTTTTATTTCAAAAGAGGTTCTTGCCTCCCAAGGCGCGGCTGGATCCCCCGGCCAGCGCATTCCGTTCAAGCTCATGGTCACCACCCCACCCCCTGTTTCGTTCAGGTTTCCCGAGTACTCCGCATGCATCTTGGCCTGCCCTGCCTCCGGCCAAAATTGGGCACCGGACCATG
>RGYX01000056.1 GCA_010031845.1 Verrucomicrobiota bacterium | reverse complement strand
GAAAGCCGGGTGACCACGATTGAGGGGATCGTACAGGAGTTAAAAACCACCAAGACCGCGGAGCGGGCGGGTCGTGCTCAAGACCATCATGAGCGCAACGCCATGCAGAAGCTACGGGCGAAGGGGTTCATGTGAGCGGTGGAATCCCGATGCCTCCGGCACCCAAGCCGGTGGCCCAGGATTACCAACCCGTCTTCTTTCCGAAGCGCCAGGGGGGCGCCGGGGCCGCCGGTGGACCAGAGGAACCCCGTACGCGAATCGTGGTGGTGGGGCACGTGGATCACGGGAAATCGACCCTTATCGGAAGGCTTTTGGCCGACACCCAATCCTTGCCTGATGGAAAGATAGAGTCCGTGGAGAAGGCGTGCCGCGAGGAAGGAATGCCTTTCGAGTAT
The DNA here is from genome assembly GCA_010031845.1 of Verrucomicrobiota bacterium. GTDB lineage: Bacteria > Verrucomicrobiota > Verrucomicrobiia > Methylacidiphilales > Verrucolacustridaceae > Verrucolacustris. Next base: position 5,845 of record RGYX01000056.1, on the reverse strand, counting down.
GCCTTTTTATTGGATGCCTTACTGGAGGAGCAGGCCCAGAACATCACCATCGACACCACCCGGATTGGATTCCGTTACGAGGGGCAGGGTTTTGAAATTATCGACGCTCCGGGCCACCGTGAGTTTATCAAGAACATGGTGACCGGCGCCGCCGCGGCCGAGGAGGCTATCTTGCTCATTGATGCCAAAGAGGGGTTGAAGGAGCAGACAAGGAGGCATGGGTTGCTGCTCTCCTTGTTGGGGGTTTCCAAGGTCATTGTGGCAGTCAACAAGATGGATTTGGTGGATTGGAAGGAGGATCGGTACCGCCAATTGGAAAAGGAGATTCGAGAGTATTTGGGCGGGTTGAGGATCCCCCCGCGTGAGGTGGTGCCCATTTCCGCCCGCGAGGGATCGAATGTGAAAACCCCGGACTCGAAGAGGCTGGGATGGTGGAAGGGGCCGACTCTGCTCCAGGCTCTGCTCTCCGGTGTGGGCAGGAATGAGGCGCAGAAAGAAGGACCGCTACGGTTGGTGGTGCAGGATGTTTACCGTTTTGATGAACGCAGGGTGATTGCCGGCAAGCTGGAGAGCGGAAAAATTCGCGTGGGGGATTCGTTGGTGTTTTTCCCGGACCGAAAATCCAGCAAGATTCGATCCATTGAGGATTGGGGAAACCCGGACCCCGTCAGGGAACTGGGGCCCGGGCGGAGCGTTGCGGTCACGCTGGAGGAGCAAATCTTTGTCGAACGGGGGCATGTGGGTTCCCACGAGCAAAATCCTCCGGTGGAGTCACGTGAGCTTAAGGCCCGGATTTTCTGGCTCGATACGGAACCCCTCCGGCTTCAGTCCCCGGTACAGCTTCGCTTGGCAACCCAGACCGTCGAGGCGCGGTTGGTTGCGATCGACCGCGTGGTCGACGCGGAAAAACTGGAGCAGAAAAATGATGCCAGAGAGGAAGTGGGCCGTTTTGAGGTGGCAGAGGTGCGGATTCGTTGTCGGCGTCCTTTGGTTTATGACGCGCACGAGCGGGTGGAGTCGTTGGGTAGATTTGCGCTACAGCGAGGAAATCGGCTGGGTGGAGGGGGCATTATCCTGGAGGCAGAGTATCCTACCTCCTTGGCCAAGGCGGTGACCGGGGAGCATTTAACCTGGACCGAGGGGAGGATATCCCAGGAAGCGAGGGCGACCCATTTTGGCCATGAGGGCGCGGTCATTTGGCTGACGGGTCTCTCCGGATCCGGTAAGTCCACTTTGGCGGTGGCCTTGGAGTCTCTTCTCTTTCGTCGGGGAATCGCCTCGATGATTCTGGATGGTGATAATCTGCGGCACGGACTCTGCGCTGATTTGGGATTCAGCTTGGAAGATCGCGCGGAGAATATCCGGCGCGCAGGCGAGGTGGCCAAGCTCATGGCGGAATCCGGACTGGTGGTGATCAGCTCGCTGATATCGCCTCTGCAGAAAGAGCGGTCCGGCGTCCGCTCGGCCTGTCATTCCGCAGGAGTCGGTTTTGCCGAGGTCTATGTGGATGCTTCCCTCGAGGAGTGCGAAAAGCGGGATCCACGTGGGCTTTATAAAAAGGCACGAAAAGGGGAGATCCGGGGATTTACCGGCATTGACTCCCCTTATGAAAAACCCGAGAAGCCCGACCTTATTCTCCCAACCTCCAAGGAGTCGGTGGAGATATCGGTTCAGAAGCTATTGCAGCATGTTCTCGCAATGGTCCGGTTAAAGGATGAGGATCGGGAGAGCGGAGAGGGACCCGGCGGACAGATTTAGGTTTTGTTTCGCCGCCGCAGAATCCAGTTCGCTCCATCCCATCTTGCGTTCCCGACACTAGCTCTTTGGAGCCGATCCCTCAGGGCGGGGGCTAAATCGGAATCCGGAATGGGCTCGATTAGGATCGCCTTGCCATGACCGGTGTCGGCCTGTCTCAAGATCCGGTATAGATTTCGGGCCGCCGATTCGGGATCCCCCTCGGGGGATAAAATGAATTGGTTTGAATGAAGGGAGCCCTTGGGGGTTTGGTAATGGATGAAGCGCAGGTCAGGATGAATGGGGGATAGGGGTGCCTCAGCAAGATAGAGAGGGGTCTGTGGGGCGTAGTGAGACTCCAGCATTCCCGGCGAGGGCATGGATTGGTTTCTGGGTAGGTTTTGGGCTTGCTGATACGGAGTTCGGCCAATCACCCGGGCGATATCCTCTGGGGTGATCTTGCCTGGCCGGAGAATGGCGGGCTCAGGAGGAAGGAGGGAGACTACGGTCGATTCAACCCCGGTTGCAGATTCCCCACCATCCAGGATCAGGGAAACCTTTCCATCCAACTCATGCAGGACGGCTTGAGCATCCGTGGGGGAGATCCGGCCAAAACGGTTGGCACTGGGTGCGGCGAGTGGGACTTGAATCATACTAAGAAGTTCAAGGGTTACCGGGTGAGCTGGGTATCGGACTGCAACGGAATCCAACCCCGCGGTCACCACAGGCGGGACGCGGGATCCCCGAGGTAGCACCATGGTCAGAGGACCGGGCCAAAAGGCGGAGGCCAAGTCAAAGGCCTCATGTGGAGTATTCTTGCCCAGAATATCCGACTGGATGGCTACCTGTAGATCGCGAGAGGTAAGGTGGAGGATCAGTGGATCCGTGGAGGGACGTCCTTTGGCCAAAAACACCTTTTTCACCGCCTCGGAGTTCAGCCCATTCGCCGCCAGGCCGTAGACTGTTTCCGTGGGGATAGCCACCACCTCGCCCGAGAGAAGGAGATCCGCCGCCTTGCGGAGGGAGGTGGGGTTGGCTTGATGGATTTCCGTCTTCACCAAGGCATCTTAAGGGAAAAACGGCCGAGAGAAAGATCTGGACCTTTTCCTCGACTCCCACCCCCGAACGATTGCACGCTGTTCAGGTGAAGGACGCAACCACGGGTTGGCAGGCAGTGGTGAGGGAAGCAGCCGCGAGGGCAGTGGGGGAAGATATGGGACCGATGGATGTGACCAGCCGGATCGCGGTCCCGGAGAATGCCAAGGCTGTTGGCTTCTTGGTCTGTAAAGAGCCCTGTGTCTTGGCGGGTATGGAGGTGGCGGAGGCGGTCTTTCGCGAAATCGATGGATCCCTGCGTTGGTCACCCAAGATCAAAGACGGGGAAAGAGTGGGAGCAGGTTGGGTTGTGGCGGAGGTGGAGGGAAGTGCCAGAAGCATCTTATCGGGGGAGCGATGCGCCCTAAATTTTCTTCAGCGCTTGTCAGGGGTTGCCACCCAAACCGCGGTTTTTGTCGAAGCGGTCAAGGGAACCAAGGCCAGAATCTTGGATACCCGAAAAACCACTCCTGGGCTTCGGGCGCTTGAGCGCCAAGCGGTCAGGGCAGGAGGCGGAGTGAATCATCGTACGGGTCTCTATGATGGCGTTCTCATCAAGGAAAACCACCAGGCGATGATGCCCAAGGGCCATCTCTCGGCCGTGATCTGAATTTCCTGATTTACCTCTTGTGGTGGAGGCCGATTCCGTCGGCTTGGCCGAGGCTCTGTTACGGGAGCCGGTGGATCGAATTCTCTTGGATAACCTCAGTCCAGAGGACGTCTCGAGGGTTGTGAGTTTGCGGAACGCCAAGCATCCACAGATGCAACTGGAGGCCTCGGGCGGAGTGACGCCCGAGAGGGCTAGGGCATTGGCCTTAGCGGGGGTGGACTGGGTCAGCGTAGGTGCCTTGACCCATAGTGCCAGGGCAATCGATTTTAGTCTCGATATCCAGACAAAGCCCTTGCCGGGCTAAGAGCGTTTATTTCTTGGTGGAATCCTGCCCAGCGTTTGCGTTGGGTTGGTTCATCTGGATATTGAACTGGGTGACGATCTCCTTGGCTTCGTTATTTTTGTCGCTCAGCTTGATCAGGTCTTTGGCAATGTTTTCCAATTTCGTGGAGACCAACTGGTAGCGGGCGATGGCCTGCTTGGCGTTTCCGGCGACCTGGTTGACGCTCGAACGTTCCTGGATAATCGAAACCAGTTGCACGAGATTCACAATCAACAGAGCGGATAGCACCGTGATGAAGGGCCAAGCACAGGAAGGGCAGGAGGCGGGGGAGGAGTTATTTGCGTCGTTCATGGGGTTTCCTTATTTAGCTTCAGTGCCGGCGTCTAGTTTTACATTCAACTCGTGCTTTTTTAAGATTTCCTTGAAAGCCGGATCCTTTTCACCGGCCATCGCGATGCGGATGCTGAGATTGCGCAGCACCATCTCCAACTGAGACCCGTTGGCAACCTGAGCCTGAACCATTTGGATCTGATTGAGCGTTTTGCGGGTGCTCAGGCCGAGAAGCAGGTTCACCAGGAGCAGCAAGCTGACGGATCCGGAAAGTGCCCAAAGAATGATTTTTTGCATTCGAATATCATTCGGTAAAGGCAGGCGCCAAGTCAAGGATGGTTCGTGCGTCACCGTTAACAAGTGCAATCCTTGGTAGGCCCAATCTGTCCCGGGACCACCGTGATAGATACCGGTGCGGGGGGGATTCGAACCCCCGGTACGGTTTTACCCGTACAACGGTTTAGCAAACCGCCGCATTCGACCACTCTGCCACCGCACCTGATTGAAAAAGGATATGCGCTGAAGGCCGGACGAGCCAACCGCAATTTAGGGGTTTTAAGCCTTCGGCTCTTGTTTTACCCGCCAGGTAAGCAGGGAGGCGAGTAGGAGGCAGATTCCGCCAAAGATCACAGCGCTGAGCCGGTTGAAGGCCGGGATGTGTTCCATGACCCGGCTAAGGATTAGGGCGATGAGAATCTGGGGGATGACAATAAAGAAGTTAAAAATTCCCATATAGACTCCCATGCGGTCCCCCGGGATGGCTCCGGAAAGCATAGCGTAAGGCATGGAGAGGATACTGGCCCAGGCGATGCCCACCCCAGTGAAGGCGAGAAGCAACAGCTTGGGGTCGTGCAGCCAACCGACGGAAAGGAGGCCTAGTCCACCCAAGAGCAGAGAGAAAAAATGAATCGCGCGGGCCGACATTTTTCTGCCAAGCCAAAGAAATCCCATGGCTGCGAGGAAGGCGACAAAGTTGTATTGAGCAAAACAGTCATTAGCGATTTGCACCCCTTGTTTGTAGAGGTCGGAGGAGGTGTCGCTCGCGCCCAAGACGTTGCGGGCCATCGCCACAGGGAAATAGATCCACATGCAAAACAGGGCCATCCAGGTGAAGAACTGGACAGCGGCCAGTTGGCGCATGGTGGCGGGCATTTCCTTTATGGCCTGCCAAATGGCACCCAAGCCTTCGTCTTGTTTCTGGGCGAAGGCGCGGGCATCCGCGGGGGGATTTTCTCGGGTGGTAAGAACGGTCCAGAGTACCGCCAGGAAAAACACGCCTGCCCCGATGGTGAAGGCCCAATGCACGGTTTCTGGAATGGGGTGGGCCGGTGTGGTGTCTCGGGCCACCCCCAAACGGTCGTGCAGGAAACCGGGAAGCTTGGAGGCTAGGACTGCGCCAGCTCCGATCAAGACACTCTGCATGGCAAAGCCGACCGTCCTTTGGGATTCGGGAAGAAGGTCGGCCACGAAGGCTCGGAAAGGCTCCATACTTATATTGACGGAAGCATCCAAAATCCACAGTAGTCCCGCCGCCATCCAGAGGGCGGAACTCTTGGGCATGACAAAAAGCGCGGCTGAAGCGAGCATGGCTCCGACCAAGAAGTAGGGTCGCCGTCTCCCCCAAAAGGGGTGCCATGTGCGGTCGCTCATGTGGCCGATGATGGGTTGCACCAAAAGTCCTGTCAGGGGGGCGGCCAACCAGAGAAGGGGGAGGGTGCTTTCCGATGCGCCCAAGTATTCATAAATCGCAGACATGTTGCCCATTTGCAGGCCCCAACCGAACTGGATCCCAA
>RGYX01000055.1 GCA_010031845.1 Verrucomicrobiota bacterium | reverse complement strand
GCGATGTCGTGAAATACATCGAGGACAAGCAGTCCAAATAAGGTTGGACTCGATGCGCCCGGCCCGGAAAACCATCCCGGCCGGGCGTTTTTTTCCCTGAATTTCATGAGCACGCGTCGTGTCGTCATCACCGGCCTGGGGGCCCTTACGCCCTTAGCCAACGATTTTCCCACCACTTGGGATCTTCTCCTGCAGGGCAAAAGCGGCATCGGTCCCATCACTGCGTTTGACTGCAAGGACTACGACTGCCGGATTGCGGGCGAGGTCCGCAACTTCGACCCCGCCATTGGCTTTAAAAATCCCAAGGAAGTTCGCCGGACCGACCGTTACACCCATCTCGCCATGGCCGCCGCCGCGGAAGCTTGGAAGGATGCCGGGCTCCAAGGCGCAACGCTCGACGCGGATCGGGCCGGGGTCTTGGTGGGATCCGGAATCGGAGGACTCAGCACGCTGGAGGAACAACACTCCATCCTCCGCGATCGCGGCCCCAAGAAGGTCTCCCCCTTCATGATCCCGATGATGATCAACAACATTGCTTCGGGTCATATCTCGATGCACTACGGGCTGCGTGGGCCCAATTTCGCCATCGTCTCGGCCTGCGCGACCGCTAGCCATTCCATCGGGGAGAGCTGGCGCCTCATCCGTGAAAACGAGGCCGACTTGATCGTGGCAGGAGGCAGCGAGGCGGCGGTGGTGCCCCTTGGCCTCAGCGGATTTGCCGCCATGCGCGCCCTCTCGACCCGGAACGAGGAACCCACCCGCGCCTCCCGCCCCTTTGACAAGGGACGCGATGGCTTCGTTCTCAGTGAAGGAGCCGCCATCGTTGTCCTGGAGGAATACGAACACGCCAAAAAACGAAATGCCCGCATCTATGGGGAATTGCTTGGCTATGGCGCCACCGCCGACGCCCACCACTTGACCGCCCCCGCCCCCGAGGGAGCCGGAGCCGCCCGCGCCATGCGCATCGCCCTCAAGCATGCCAACATCTCCGCCGATCAGGTCGATTATATCAACGCCCACGGAACCTCGACCCCTCAGGGCGACATTTGTGAAACTCAGGCGATCAAATCTGTCCTCGGCGCCCACGCCAAAAAGGTCGCGGTCAGTTCCACCAAATCCAGCTTGGGCCATCTGCTCGGGGCCGCCGGCTCGGTGGAAATGGCCATCTGCCTAAAGGCCATCGAAAAAAGCATCCTCCCTGCCACCATCAACCTGGAGGATCCCGATCCGGAATGTGATTTGGACTACGTCCCCCACAAACCCCGTGAGCAGAAGATCAAAATCGTAATGAACAACTCCTTCGGCTTTGGCGGTCACAACGCTTGCCTCATCGCCTCCCGTCTGGTTTAATTTCCCTCTTCATGAAATCGGAAGGTCATCCTGAATACGTTGCCAGCACTATGACTTGTGCCTGCGGTGCGACCTACCAGACCCGCTCCACCAAGGCTCAGCTTCGTCTTGGGATTTGTGCCTCCTGCCACCCTTTCTTTACCGGAACCCAGAAGTTCGTCGATACTGCCGGGCGCGTGGAAAAATTCCGCCGCCGTTTCACCGACAACCCCGCCGCCGCTCCCAAGGCGAAGGCGAAAAAGCGCGCCTAGGCGCCCGAGCGGAAACCCCCTCCCGGCCTTCCCCGCCGGGATTTTGTTTCCGCCCATGCCCCAGTGGATCCCGCCGCCCAACTCTCCCGCCTGGAGGCCCGCCTACAGGAACTCGACCTGGAGATGGCTGATCCCGGCCTTTATCGCCAAGCCAACCGCGCCCGTGATCTGGCCCGTGAGCACGCCCGCATCCGTTCCGGCACGGAGGCAGCGCGTCGTCTGGTTTCACTCATCGCCCAACGATCCGAAAACGAGGCCCTGCGTGCCTCCACCACCGATCCGGAGATGCGGCAACTGGCCGAGGAGGAGGCCGCCGAAATCGCCCGCGAGGAAGCCGCCGCCCGAGAGGCGGTTCTTCGCTCTATTCTCCCGCCGGATCCCGATGAACACCGCGACACCATCGTGGAAATCCGCGCCGGGGCCGGAGGCACCGAGGCCGCCATCTTTGCGGGCGACCTGTACCGGATGTACAGCCGCTACGCGGAAACCCGCGGATGGAAACTGGAAGCCCTTTCGGCCAGCTCCTCGGAGCTTGGCGGCCTGAAGGAAATTGTTTTTGAAATGAGCGGCCCAGGGGTTTTTGCCGCCATGCGCCATGAAAGCGGTGTGCACCGAGTTCAGCGCGTCCCCGCCACGGAAGCGCAGGGCCGGATCCACACCTCCACCGCCACGGTAGCCGTTTTGCCCGTGGCCGAAGAAGTTGAACTCCAGATTCGGCCCGACGAGGTCCGGGTGGAGGTCTGCCGCTCCGGAGGTCCCGGGGGGCAGGGCGTTAACACCACCGACTCGGCGGTCCAAGTCCTTCACATCCCCACCGGGCTGATCGTTCGCTGCCAAGACAGCCGTTCCCAGATCAAAAATCGGGCCACCGCCATGAAAATCCTGGCCTCCCGCCTTCTCGAGAAAAAACGTGAGGAGGAGCGCGGCAAGGTCGAGGCCGCCCGTCGGCAACAAGTCGGCACCGGGGAACGAAACGAGAAAATTCGAACCTACAATTTTCCCCAGAACCGCCTCACCGATCACCGCATCGGCTTCACCTCCCATGATCTGTCTTTGGTCATGGAGGGAAAGCTGGAACCCCTCGTCGAGGCCTTGGCCGCCGATGATCTCCAACGAAGACTTAAAGAATCCGGAATGGGGACATGAAACTAGGCCACCACCGGGCATTTCGCCAAAAACGGCATTCCCTCCCCGCGACTTCAGTCCGAACTCCTCATTGCCCATGCCCTTGGGCTTCCCCGGCTTCAGCTTTACCTCCAGTTTGAAAGGGAACTAAGCGCAACCGAACTGGAGCAACTCCGCGGTCTGGTTCGACGCCGGGCTTCCCGGGAACCGATCCAGCACATCACCGGCAGCACCGGCTTCAGCGGATTGTCCCTGCTTTGCGGCAAAGCCGCTCTTGTTCCCAGACCTGAAACTGAAATCCTGGTCGAACACGCGATCCGCATTCTGATCGACGTGGGCACCGGCAGCGGCGCCATTCCCCTCGCCTTGGCCAGAAAACATCCTCAGCACCGCTACTTGGGGCTCGACCTATCCCCCGAAGCTCTTGCCTTGGCCCGCCAGAACACCACCCATGTCCCGTCCGCACCACCGGAGGGAACGTCCGTGGATTGGCGTGAAAACGACCTTTTGGTAGGCCTTGCCGAAAAGGCCCTGTTGATCACCGCCAATCTTCCCTATCTGACCCCTCAAGAGATAGAAGGAGCCGAACCGGAAGTGCGCCACGACCCCAAGCTTGCGCTGGACGGTGGGAAGAACGGTCTCGACCTGATCCGCCGACTGATTCCCCAGGCCATGCAACTCACCTCCACCCTTCTCCTGGAATGTGGCTCCTCCCAAACAGAAACGGTGGCGGAACTCACCCGCTCCGCCGGCTTTACCCGCGCGATCATTCATCCGGACCTCACCTCTCGGCCCCGTTTCGTCGAGGCAACCTTGGTGTAGTGCCCCTTGCCTCCCCCGCCGCTTTGCGTGAACATACCCCTTCCATGAAGCGCGCCATTTATCCCGGCACCTTCGATCCCGTGACCTTGGGACATCTGGATGTTCTGGCCCGGGCCGCCCGACTCTTCGATGAAGTGGTGGTGGCCGTTGCGGAAGATAGCCCCAAGGACGCAACCTTCACGACCGAGGAACGAGTCGACTTGCTCAAAAAAAGCATCCACCCCGAACCTTGGGCCCAACAAGTCAAGGTGACCTCCTTTCGCGGCCTGATGGTTGAGTTCGCCAAAAAGGAGGGCGCCGTGGCCGTGATCCGCGGACTCCGCGCTGTTTCCGATTTTGAATACGAATTCCAGCTAGCCTTGACCAATCGCCGACTTCATCCCGATCTCGAATCCGTCTTTCTGATGCCGCGCGAAACGCTTTCCTTTCTGAGCTCCAATCTTGTGCGCGAATTAGCCCGTCTAGGCGCCCCGTTGGACGAATTCGTTCCGCCTCCCGCCGCCGCAACCCTGCTGCGTCGCTACCGAAAAAAATGAAGATCGATCCGCGCCAAATTCCGGAAGAAGGTCTCTCGCTCTCGGGCTCCCTCCCCGTGACTGACTACGACTTGCCTCCGGGCGAAACCCAGGGATGGGATAAAATCCATTACCAACTGCATTTGGTTCGCACCGGAAAAGAGGTCACGATCACCGGCACCCTCAGTTCCGAATTCAAGATCACCTGCGCCAGATGCCTGGACTTCATCCCTTGGAACCTCCAAATCAAGGACTTCTGCCAGATTTGTCCCATTCAGGACGATGCTTTGCTCGACTTGACGCCGTTGATCCGGGAGGACATCATTCTAGCCCTTCCGCTTGCAGCCCGCTGCGAGTTGGACGGTGAAGGTCGGTGTCCGTATTCGGGTCGGGTATTTACCCCTTCGGATCGGGACGACTTCGCCGAAAAACGACGAGCCACCGTCTGGCGGGATCTGGACAGGCTCAAAACGGAGAACTGAGAACATGGGTGTCCCGAAACGCAAAACATCGAAAATGCGACTACGCATGCGCCGTTCCGCACACCGGCGTGAACTGCCCCAACTCCGCCGCGACAAATCCGGCAGCTTCCACCTCTCCCATGTGGTGGATCCGGCCACCGGTCGTTACCGCGACCGTCAGATTCTGACCATCGAAACACCCGCCGCCTGATGTTGTTTTCCGCTTTCGGGCGGATCCCTTCATGAAGATAGCGCTCGATGCGATGGGTGGAGATTTCGCACCCGAGCGCCCCGTCGCCGCAGCCATCGAAGCATTGGCCCAGTTTCCCCAAATCGAAAAACTGTTCCTTTTCGGACAAGAAACCCTCATCCGCGAGGAACTGAAAAAAGTCGGTCACGCAAAACCGGATTCCCGCCTCGAAATCCGCCACTGCAAGGAAGTCATCGAAATGGGTGATTCCCCCGTGGAATCCCTGCGTCGCAAAAGGGATAACTCCATTCTGCGCTCGATTGAACCGATGCCGCTGTCTCTGCGGGACACACGGGAGCCATGGTTGCCGCCGCCACCATCCGCCTCCGGACACTTCCCGGGATCAGCCGTCCTGGCATTGCCACCATCATGCCGACGGAAACCAACCTCTTTGTCCTGATGGATGCCGGTGCCAACCTGGATGCCCGACCGGAACACCTGCTAGATTACGCCGTCATGGGCTCCGTTTTTTCCGAGGAAATTCTTGGCTACAAAAAACCCAGGGTGGGCCTGCTTTCGATCGGCTCCGAGGATGTGAAGGGAAACTCCCTGACCAAGGACGCCTTCAAACTCCTTTCCAACGCCCCCATTCACTTCACCGGCAACATCGAAGGACGCGATCTCTTTGAAAATCCTGTCGAGGTCGTGGTGTGCGACGGATTCGTCGGCAATGTCGTTCTGAAAACCGGCGAAAGCATCGCCAACGCCATTTTCCAATGGTTGAAACACGAAATTAAAAAAACTCCGATCCGCATGTTGGGAGCCTGGCTCGCCCGCGCCGCGTTTCGCGCCATCAAGAAAAAGACCAACTACGAGGAGTACGGCGGCTCCCTTCTCCTCGGGGTCAACGGCATCACGGTGATCGCCCACGGAAGTTCCACCGTGAAAGCGATTCGCAATGCCATCCGCGAGGCCGTGGAAGCGGTTGAGCATGACGTCAACAACCGCATTATCCGCGCGGCGGAAATGGCGGGAGCCCACAAGGAAGCCCAAAGCGATGTCGTCCCGGCCTGATTCCGGCCTGCGTTTGGCCGGATCGGGCGTCTATCTCCCCGCCCGCATCCTCTCCAACCAGGATCTCGAAAAGTTGGTGGAAACCAGTGATGAATGGATTCTAACCCGCACCGGAATCAAGGAGCGTCGTTTGGCTTCTGAAAAGGAGACCTCCACTCTCATGGGCGTGGAGGCCGCCAAAAAAGCCCTCACCAACGCCAAAATCAAGGCTACCGATCTTGATCTCATTTTAGTTGCCACCGTCACCCCCGATTCCTTTTTTCCCTCCACCGCCTGCCGGATTTCCGCCGAGCTGGGTGCCTCCGGATGCCCCGCGTTTGACCTACAGGCCGCCTGCTCCGGTTTTCTTTACGGGTTGATCCTGGCCGACCAGTTCATTCGCGCAGGTACGGCAAAAAACATCCTGCTAATCGGAACGGAGCGCCTCTCCTCCGTGGTGGATTGGCGCGATCGCAACACCT
>RGYX01000054.1 GCA_010031845.1 Verrucomicrobiota bacterium | reverse complement strand
GAGGTGGTGTATGAACTTGCCGACCTGAGTGCCCGTCGCTTCTTGCGGGTGAAAACCAAAGTCGCGGAAAGGGAAGCGGTGCCGTCCGTGAGTTCCATCTGGAGAACCGCGGAATGGCATGAGCGGGAGGCTTGGGACATGGTGGGCATTCGGTTTTCCGGGCATCCGGATCTTCGGAGAATTTTGATGTGGGATGGCTACCCTCATCATCCCTTGCGCAAAGATTTTCCCCTCGAAGGTCTCTCGACCGAAATGCCTGATATTGCTTTTACAGCCAAGGCGCCGCTGGAGGGTGGCCCCTTTGTCACCAGTCCCGCCGCTCTTTCTCAGGACCGGGAACCCCGGGCCCATCCGGCCGAGGAGAGAAGTTTGTGAATCCATTAGCCACCACGCTGGAGGTTGGGGATGTTCTCGCCCGCACGGCCGAGGGTTCCGCGGTTGTGGGTAATGAGGATATTGGGGAAAAGCTGGTCCTGAATCTTGGCCCCTCCCACCCGAGCACCCATGGGGTGCTTCGGTTGGTGTTGGAGTTGGACGGGGAGGTGATCACCAAGGCCGATCCGGACATCGGCTATCTACACCGGGGGGACGAAAAAATCGCGGAGAACATGACTTGGAACCAATTCGTTCCGTATACTGATCGGCTCGACTATCTGGCTCCCTTGGCCAACAACGTGGCCTATGCCTGTGCCGTGGAAAAGCTGATGGGATACGAACTGCCCCCCCGGGCCAAAACCACGCGGGTGATTTGCTGTGAGTTGGCCCGGATTTCCGCTCATCTGTTGGGCTTGGGGGCTTTCGCCATGGACGTCGGGGCGATGACCATGTTTCTCTACACGTTCACCGAACGGGAGAAGATCTATAATCTTATCGAGCTTCTGACCGGGGCGCGCTTTACGACCAGTTTCACCCGGGTCGGGGGACAGACGCGGGACCTCCCCCCTGGATTTCTGGAAGGCGTGAGGGAATTTAGTCAGCAGTTTGTCGGCAAGCTTGAAGAGTTTGGAAAAATGCTGAATCGCAATCGGATTTTCGTCGATCGAACAAAGGACCTTGGGGTGATTTCCTCCGAGTTGGCCCTAGATTTTGGTCTGACGGGTCCAAATCTGCGCGGCTCCGGCAACGACTATGACGTCCGGCGATATTTCCCATACCTCGGATACGAGAAATTTGATTTTGATGTGCCCGTGGGTCAGGTGGGGGACTGTTACGACCGGTTCGCGGTCCGGATGGAGGAGATGAAGCAGAGCGTAAAGATCCTGCAGCAAGCCATCGAGAAGATGCCGGGGGGTCCTTGGATGGTGCAGGATCCAAAAAATGTGCTGCCGCCCAAGGACAAGGTTTTGACGAAGATGGAGGAGTTGATCCACCAATTTCTGGTGGTCACGCAAGGTCCGGATGCCCCCGTGGGGGAAGTTTACTTTGGGGCGGAGAATCCCAAGGGTGAATTGGGCTTTTATTTGAATAGCCGCGGAGGGGGAGTGCCTTACCGGTTAAAGATTCGGGCGCCCTCCTTCTGCAACCTAAGCATTCTCAGTCATCTGATTCCCGGACACACGGTGAGCGATGTTCCGGCGATTCTGGGCAGTCTTGATTTTGTGATGGGGGAGTGCGACCGATGAGCGTGCCTCTCCATGCCGGAACGGATCATTGCGCGGGTCCTGAGAGAGGGGAGATCACCCCGGCGCTGGAAAGACAGGCGGAGGAATTGGTTGCTCGTTACCCCGTTTCTAAACGCAGTGCAGTACTACCTCTTCTCCATCTTTGGCAGGAGACCTTTGGCTACATTGGTCCCCGGGGGGTGGAGTGGATTGCCCAAAAGCTTTCCCTGCAGGAAATTCAGGTTTTGGAGTTGGTGACCTTTTATCCATGGTTTCGGCAAAGGCCTTACGGGAAATTCCATTTCCGTGTATGTCGGACCCTTCCGTGCGCCTTGGGAGGTTCCGGAAAGACCTTTGCCGCCCTGAAGAACCTTCTGCAACTGAAGGGCGATGCCCAGGAGGGCGCCTTGGTAAGTGAGGACGGCTTTTTCTCTCTGGAGTACTCCGAGTGTTTGGCCTCCTGTGGAACTGCACCGGTCGTTTTGTGTAATGACGATTTCCATGAAAAGGTAGATGAAAAAAGGGCGGCCGAACTGGTGAGCGCCTGTCGTTGAGGTTCTGATGGCCATCCGAGAACATCGTCTCGTTTTTAAGCATATCGACGCCCTCGGATACACGCGGGATATCGACTGCTATCTGAAGCACGGCGGCTACGAGATGTTAAAAAAGGGATTCGCGATGGGGGGAGCGGCGATCCGGGAAGAAGTGAAAAAGAGCCAGCTCCGGGGCCGCGGAGGGGCGGGTTTTCCTACGGGCACGAAGTGGAGCTTTATTGATCCGGCCAAGGTGACCAAACCGATCTATCTTATCTGCAACGCGGATGAGTCGGAACCGGGAACCTTCAAGGACCGGCAAATCATTTACAAGGACCCTCACCAACTGATTGAAGGGATGATTCTTAGTTGTTTTGCCAACGGGGTGAAGCTGGCCTACCTCTACATCCGCTGCGAATTCACCGAAGGTTGGAAGATTCTGGAGAAGGCCTTGGGGGAGGCCCGATCCCATGGGTTTTTGGGGAAGAACATCCTGAAAAGCGGGTATGACTTGGAGATCCATGTTCATCGCGGGGCGGGGGCTTACATTTGTGGCGAGGAGACGGGGTTGATTGAGTCGCTGGAAGGAAAACGGGCCTACCCCAGAATCAAGCCGCCTTATTTTCCTGCAGTGCTTGGCCTTTATATGTGCCCGACGATCGTCAACAACGTTGAGACCCTTTGCAATGTGAAGCACATCGTGGAGATGGGCGGCGAGGCCTATGCCAAAATTGGGCGCCCCAACAACACCGGAACCCGTCTCTTGTGTGTCAGCGGGGATGTCGTCAAGCCGGGGTACTATGAGTTTCCCTGCGGGGCGCTGACCATGGGGGAGTTGATTCACGATGTCTGTGGGGGCATCCGCAACGGTGGAAAGTTGAAGGCCGTGATTCCCGGGGGTTCCTCTGCCAAGGTCTTGCGGGCCGGGGAGACTTACAAGATCAAGGAGAAGGGGCCGGACGGAAACTTGGTCGAGAAAGAGGTGAAGCTGGAGGACCTGCGGATGGATTTCGACACTTTGGCCTCCGCCGGAAGCATGGCAGGATCAGGCGGGGTCATCGTGATGGATCAGACCCGCGATATGGTGGAGTGCCTGGCCAACATCTCGACCTTTTATGCCCATGAATCCTGCGGCCAGTGCACCCCCTGCCGGGAGGGGGTGCTGTGGATGAAAAAGATCCTCGCGAGGATTGCCGAGGGGCACGGGCGAGAGGACGACCCTAATATGTTGAAGGAAGTTGCCGATCGGATCGCTGGGCGGACCATCTGTGCCTTTGGCGAAGCCGCCTCCTGGCCGGTGCAAAGCTTTATTGGGAAGTTTAAGGAGGAGTTCAGCCTGCGAATCCGACGCAACGGAACCGCCGCTAAGCGGGATACGGTTTCCCTGACCCACTGATCCATCCATGAGCTGTTGCCAAACCCATCCCATGAATCCCTGGAACCACGATGTGGCCAAGGACGAGAAAGACTTGGTCGACGTACAGATCGACGGGGTTTGGATGCAGATGCCCCGAGGGTTGAACGTGGTGGAGGTTGCTCATCGGGCCAAGAAGTTCCTCCCGCATTACTGCTATCATCCGAAGCTTTCGGTCGTGGGAAATTGCCGGATGTGTCTCTTTGAGATGGGAACCCCCAAGATGGGGCCGGATCGCAAGCCCGTGCTGGGGGCCGACGGGAAACCGGAAATCGCCTGGATGCCGCGACCCCAGATCGGATGTGCCACCGGAATCACTCCGGGTATGGGCATCCGGACGGACTCCGCCTTGGTGAAGGACTGCCGGAACGGGGTAATGGAATTTTTGCTGATCAACCATCCTTTGGACTGTCCGATCTGCGATCAGGCGGGCGAATGCAAGTTACAGGAGTTCTCCGTTGAATACGGCACAGGGGCCAGTCGTTTCACGGAAAACAAGGTCAAGAAGCCAAAGAATGTGGATCTGGGAGAGCGAATCGTTCTGGACGACGAGCGCTGCATCCTTTGTTCCCGATGCGTGCGTTTTTCCAGCGAGATCACCCAAGACAATGTTCTGGGCTTTGTGAATCGGGGGAGCCACAGCACCCTGACGGCCTATCCCGGCAAGAGTTTTGATAACGACTACTCCCTGAACACCGTCGACATCTGTCCGGTGGGGGCACTCACCAGCAAGGATTTTCGGTTTCAGATGCGGGTTTGGTTTCTCAAGGAGACCAAAAGCCTGTGCACCAGTTGCGGAACTGGTTGCAATACCATGATCGGATCAAGGGAGGGCAAGGTCTATCGCCTGACTCCCCGGGAAAATGAGTCCGTGAATTCCCATTGGATGTGTGATCACGGTCGCCTGAATTTCCACTACCTGGAATCCAAGGAGCGTCTGACCCGTCCTCTCCTGAAGGCGGCGGGAGAACAATTTCCCGGAACCTGGGTGGATGCCATCGCCCGGGCGGCGGAGGGATTGCAGAAAGTGAAACCGGCGGAAATCGCCATCGTGGCCTCCGGTCGTTTGACCAACGAGGAGCTTTTCGTGCTGAAACGGCTGGCGGGCGAGTTGGGGGTTTCGCAGGTCGATACGGTCCCGCATCTGGGGCAGGGCGATAAGTTCCTGCGCAGTGCGGATGGGAACCCCAATGGCCGCGGTGCGGAGCTTTTGGGTCTGTCGTCCGGAGGAAGAGTCCTGAGCGGTTGGGCAGCGGCAATCCTTTCCGGAAAGATCAAGGCTCTCCTGGTGTTGGGGGGCGAGAATTTGATCTCCGCGGGTATTCCCGCCTCCACTTTGGCCAAGCTCGAGGTTCTGATTTATTCCGGAATTTTATCCAACGAGACCAGTCGTTTGGCCCAAGTGGTGTTGCCCGGGTCGGGCTTTGCGGAAAAGACCGGGTCCATGGTGAACGTCCACGGAAGGTTACAACGTATGACCCGCGCCATCTCCGCGCCGGGCGAGGCGAGGGAGGATTGGATGATTCTCCGGGATCTGAGGATGGCGTTGACCGGTGGAAACTCCCTGCATTCGGTAGAGGATATCTGGAAGTCCATGGCGACGGAGGTTCCCCAGTTTCAAGGTCTGAATTGGGCCAAGATCGGTGATCTGGGAATCCAGATCGAATCATCTGCAAAGGCAGACGAGGCCAAGTTGGCCTAAGCCGGGAAATCCTTTCATGACACAGGCCTCCTTGTGATTATTTAGAATCCAGTTATTTTAAACCCATGTCGGCAACACTCTCCACGCCAAGGAATTTCACCCCAGGGGAAACCAAAGAGGAGCAGATTAAACAGGCCAAGGATGGTCTGGATGTGATCAAGGATCTCCCTCGGTACGCCAAAGAGGGTTGTCAGGCCATCGAACCTGATGACTACATGCGCTTCAAGTGGTACGGCGTCTACCAGCAGAAGCCCAAAGAAGACGGCTATTTCATGTTGCGCACCCGTATTCCGGGGGGGCAGTTGAATCCCGCCCAACTGCGGGAAATTGCGGCTCTTACCGATCAGTTTGCCCACGGTTTCGGCGATGTAACCACCCGCCAGACCATTCAGTTGCACTGGTTGAGGATCGAGCAGTTCCCGGAAATCTTTAAGCGACTGGAGAGCGTGGGCATCACCTCCAG
This sequence comes from Verrucomicrobiota bacterium, assembly GCA_010031845.1. GTDB lineage: Bacteria > Verrucomicrobiota > Verrucomicrobiia > Methylacidiphilales > Verrucolacustridaceae > Verrucolacustris. The sequence goes on along the minus strand of RGYX01000054.1, from coordinate 714 downwards.
CGGTGCTTGCGGCGATATCGCCCGCAATGTGGTGGGTTGCCCGGTGGCCGGCATGGATCCAGATGCCATCCTGGACGCCACTCCCCAGCTTCAGGCGGTCGACGCCCATTTGACCAACAACCCGGAATTTTCCAACCTTCCGAGAAAGTATAAAATTTCCATTTCGGGATGCCGCATCATGTGCACGCAGCCGGATATCAATTGTGTGGGAGTCTTTGGTTTGGAGAGGGGCAAGGAGAAGGGATTTGGCATCAAGGTTGGGGGTGGGCTTTCCTCGGCCCCACACTTGGCGCAAACCCTCCCGGTATTTCTGAAATCCGAGGAGGTGCTTCCCATGGTTCACTTCACCTCGGTCATCTACCGTGATCATGGGTACCGGGACAAGCGCGCCCGGGCCCGTTTAAAATTTTTGATGGCCGACTGGGGGGCGGAGAAATTCATCACCGAAGTGGAACGAGTGGCGGGACGGAAGTTTGAAAGACATGCGGAGTTTGTTTTTCCGGAAGACCCGGAATCCGACCACGTCGGTGTGCATGCCCAGATTCAGAAGGGCTTCTATTGGGTCGGGGTTTGTCTGTCAGGTGGGCGTCTAACCGGTCACCAGATGAGGGTGATTGCCGATCTCTCGGAAAAACACGGTGAGAGGGGGAAGGTGGGGATCCGCGGAACCAACAAACAGAACCTGATCATTGTGAATGTTCCGGAAAAAAACGT
>RGYX01000053.1 GCA_010031845.1 Verrucomicrobiota bacterium | reverse complement strand
GGAATGACGGTGGCCCCCCCCCAACCAGGGGATCATAGCTTGGAGCAGAATGGGGCCCGGCTTTTCATGGCGGCTGACAGTATTCATCTGCTCGACGGTTGCACGCTGGACTATGAGGAGGAATTGACCCACACCGGCTTCAAGATCGTCAATCCCAAGGCCAAACAAACCTGCGGTTGCGGAACTTCCTTCGAGGCCTGACTGCTTGGCATCAAACTGGGCTCTACAAGACGCGTTTCGCCCAGGCATTCTGGCACTGCGAAGATTTTACCGGGTCTTTCTTTTTTTTCAGGCTATCGCCATCGCTCTTTACGCAGCCTATTACCACATTCCCACGGTTCAGAGCTCCTGCGACTCGTTTGCCAGGTGGAGAAAGTCAGGGGGAATACCACTCTCCGCTTTCCTGACTGCTATCGCCGGAACCATCCTTCCGGAATTGGTTCGCACGGTGGTCGGTCCTGACCGCACTTGGGACGCAGGGAGACTGCGCCGCTTGGGATGGAATTTTATCTTCTTTGCCTTCAATGGATTGCTCGTGGATCTTTTTTACCTCCTTCAGGCCAAGCTCTTCGGCATCGGTCCCTCCTGGAAGGTGGTTCTCCCGAAAATGGCTTTGGATTTCTTTGGTTTTATTCCTTGGGTCGCACTACCCATGAGCGTCAGCTACTTCCTATGGCTGGAGCTGGATTGGACTCCGCGCCGTATTCTCAGGGCCTGGAGCTGGAATCTGTACCGTGACCGCGTTCTGCCTTTGATCATCCCGGACCTCGTGTACTGGGGACCAATCCTTGTTTTTCTCTACGGACTACCCCTTGCTTTGCAGGTTCCTTTTTTTCTACTGGCTTTTTCCGGTTGGAGTTTGGCCTTCGTTTTTATCGGATCCCAAGGTCTTAAGAAAAAAGATTAGCTCTGCTGGAAATTTGCCCGCCAAAGAAGAAAGAAGCCGTAGGCCTGTAGGATCAGGTTCGGCAGCCAGACAATCAGCTCGGGATAGGCACCCCCCCGATTTTTCAATCCTTCCGCCAGGAGAATCAAGGCGTAGTACGCCATGACCACAAAAAAGCTGATCACCACCCCCACCGAAGTCTCTTTTCTTTGCACCCGGATTCCCAGGGGAATCCCCACCAGCAGAAGGGTGAAAGGGGCCAAGGCAAAGCTGATGCGCTTCTGCATTTCTGTCAGCATGGGATAAACCTGCTTGGGATCCACATACCCCTCCACTGGGCTAAGAATTCGATTGGTCAAATCGCCCAACCCGGCGATCCGGATATCCTGCAGGTCTTCGGGGTTGAGAAATCCCCGGAGGGATATCTTCAGGGGAAGTTGATCAGCACTCAACCCGGCCCGTAGGGTGCTCAAATCGTTTGGATTTTCGCCACGCTCCTCCTGCCGGGCCTTCAGCAGGGTGATCGTCAGGCTTAAATCATCAAGGTCGGCCGAGAGTGAACCTTTTTCCGCGCGAATATTGCGCCGGGGAACACCGGATGGACTCAGCTCCCAAATATTGATGTCGGTTAACTCGGCACCGTTTTTTTGGCCGATATAAATCCGATACCCCGGAAAACGATCCATAGCCTCCCCTGCCCGGATCAGGAAGGCCGGATTGTCCCGCCCAATATCCAGCAACACCGATTTGAATTTTTGCAGGGTGACAGGGACCAGAACTGCGTTGTTGTAGAAACAGACAAAGGAGAGAAAAAGCCCGAAAAGAATCACGGGTGCAACCAAAGGGATCAGCCCGATTCCGGCCGCCCTCACTGCCTGTAACTCCAGATCTTGAGACATGCGGCCAAACACAATCAAAGCCGCCACGAGAATTCCCCATTTGAAAATCAGGGAAATCGGCAACTCATCGTTGACCAGCAACTCAAAGATCTGCTTAAAGGCATTCCCCAAAACAATGATGAGGGAAAGCACCGCCACGGCCCCTGCCGTGGCGGCCATCATTTGGGCCGTCAGATAACGATAAAGAATTCTCATGATTTCTTCTGCTGCCGGGTGTACTCCAGCCTGTCGCGCCAAGTGGTGGGTTGTCCACTCCTCAGCCCACGGCATTCGTAGAAATGGAAGGTCGGCCCGGTGGGCTGACCCCAGGTGGATCTGCGGTAGGTGGAGACGATTCGAACCTGCTCAAAATCACGAAGAATCGGTGGCAGGGCGTTGGGCTGCTCCGCCACGTAAAGTCCGGTGCTCCCGCTGGCGAACTTTTCACGGTAGCTGGGCCAAAGGGAATATTGGGTCATGACCTGCGGCCAGTCGGGAGTAAAAGCCCGGGGCTGATGCGGCAGGTAAAAGGAAAGAAGGCTGGCGGTTTGGTACTCGTCCGCGATGACAAAATCAGCACCAACCTGCTGCCTGACTTTCTCCGCCTCCTCTGCCAGATCTTTCCAACCCTTGGCCCGATCCAGAGGGTTGTTTTTGAAATGCAGGGGGAGAAAATCGTGCAGCAGAGCAGTCTCCACGAAGCCAATCGCAAGTCCCGACACGATAATCCACTTCCAAAGCCTGGCTCCGTTTTGGACTTGGTACATGGCCCAACCGCTACCCAGAACTAGTCCCGCCAGCAGCGCGGGAGCCGTCCAGTTTCCATTGGCCGTCTTGTTCAGGCTGATCCATGCATAGCCCCCGAAAAGCGGCCAAAAGAGTGACAAAAGATAGGTGGATCCTTCCCGCCCAAATTTCCCCGAAATTGGTCGGGAGGATCCGATCAGCATAAGAAGAAAAAGTATCGGGGAAACCACGACGGCCTGAAGCAACCAAAACCCGGCAAATTTTCCCCAATTCGGATGGAATCCACGGTCGAGATCTCCTCCCTCAAAGACGTGAAGGGCGGTCACCCAACCGTAGAAAGCGTTCCAGATCACGATCGGCAAGGCCAATAGGACAAAAGCCGACAGGAGAAGGAGCATCCGTCCGGAAAACAAAAGTTTTCTCCGCTCGGGTGTCAGGATCAGAAAAAGCGCAAAAGAAATCAACTCCGCCGCATTGGTGTATTTGCACTGAAATCCAAGACCCACCCACAGGCCGGTTAAGAGCCAATACCGTTTCTGCCGGGTTTGCACGGCCGACCAAAAAGCGAGCGCCGCCGTTCCCCAGAAGAAAACGCTCAAGGGGTCAATAGTCATCAGAATACTTCCGATCGCAAACAGCGGCATGACAGATGCCGCCACCACCGCAGCTAAACCGACCCGGTCGTTATAAAAGGTCCTGCCCAAAAGAAAGATCAACCACCCCGTGCCAGCCGAAAGTAAAACCGCGGGGAGACGGACAACCCAGACATGTTCCCCCAACATCAGGGTAAAGAGCCGGATAACCAAGGCAGCCCCCGGTCCCTTCCCGTAGTGATTCCAATCCAGCGAGCGACCACATTCCCAGTAATGAGCCTCGTCACCGACCAGATCGAGGTGGGGGGCGAACCAAAGTCGGAAACAGGTGATCACTCCGATCCAAAGCAATGCCCACTTGGCTTCGGGACGATTCCAGCGCATCTATCTTTCTAGCCCGTTTTTTTGTTTCAGGGCAAAGATTCCGTGCTTCCCCATTGACCCCAGGCCGATCCATGGGTTGAGTGGGTTCATGAGTCTATCTGCCAAAATCGACGAACAGATCAAAGAAGCCATGAAAGCAAAGGAATCCGAACGGCTCGGCGTCCTGCGCATGCTGAAGTCCGCGATCAAATATGCCGTGATCGAAAAATACGGGGCCGAAGGCGCGGCCCAAGACGAGGACGTGCTGGCCGCCGTCCGCAAAGAGATCAAAAAAAGACAGGACTCCATCGAAGCCTTTTCCAAGGGCGGACGGGAGGATCAAGTCAGCAAGGAAAGAGCCGAAATGAAGATCCTCGAAGCCTATCTTCCTGCCGCCATGCCGGATGCAGAGCTGGAGAAATTGGTCAAAGATGTCATCGCAGAACTGGGCGCCACCGACAAGAAAGCCATGGGAGCCGTGATGAAGGCCTGCCAGGCCAAGGCTGCCGGACGAGCTGACAACCGGGCACTTAGCGCTCTCGTCGGAAAACTCCTCCCCTAGGCTGGCGGCCCCGAGGGGCGCTTCTTTCCTCCGCCTCCCGGACCCCGACGTTCTGTAAGTTCCTGAACAATTTCAGGATGTTGTCCGGCGACATCTGTCTTTTCCGAGGGATCTGCAACCACATCAAACAACATCGGCGACGAACCCTGACCCCGAGGCGAGGTGATTAGTTTCCATGGCGAATGAAAGACCGCGACCTCCTTGTTCCCCATGAAATAGACGGGGTGATCAGTCGTTTGCCCGCTTTTGAGGGCCGGCCACACATCTTTGCCATCGAAATTCGGCGCGGACCCCATCTTGACCCCGGTCGCATCAAGTATCGTCGGGAAAAGATCGGCCACACAGAGAAACTGGTCGCTTATTTTTCCTGAAGGAAGGACATCCGGCCAATCGATCGCGGCAGGAACACGAATTCCACCCTCAAAAACCGTCCCTTTCCCCTCACGCAAAGTCAGGTTAGTCGAGCCTTTGGTTAAATCGCCCCCATTATCAGAAAAGAAAATCACGAGGGTGTTTTTGCGAATCCCCTGGTGATCCAACTCATCCAAGACTCTTCCCGCAGCCGCATCTAAAGCTGTCATAGCCTGCAACAGAGTGGGTCGGCCCCTTCCCTTTTGTTCCTCCCCCAACCCGGGTGGGGCAGAAATCGGGCCATGGATGGCGTTGAAAGCAAGATAAAGAAAAAAGGGCCGCCCGGCGTCCCTTTTTTGAATCAAGCCAACGGCCTCATTCGCCAATAGATCGGTGGAATAACCCTTTTCCTCTGCGGGTTTTCCGTTACGCCACCAATCGAGTTCCTGGGTTCGCGGTTTCATGTGCGTGTTGTAGTCCACTGCACCGCCCAAAAGTCCGTAGTGATGATCAAAACCGCGGGCGGTCGGGAGATATTCAGGACCGGACAAGCGGTTTTCCCGATCCCCTCCCAGATGCCATTTCCCACACATCCAGGTCTGGTATCCGGCATCCTTCAAGGCTTGCGGAAGTGTCTGATACTTGAGATCCAAACCCGAAAAGTTTTCCACGCCGGTCCGCAAGGTGTGCATCCCGGTCATCAGGGCGGCCCGGGTCACACTGCAGATCGGATTCACATAAAACCTGTCCTCTGGATTATTCCAGCCGATGTCACCCCATCCCTCATCATCCGACACGATCATGATAACATTGGGCCTGCTCTCCGCCTGCAGGCAAAGGGCGGAAGAAAAGAGCGCCGTGCAAAGCCAAAGTAACTTCATGGCTGATGGGAAGGCGGCGCCGTTCTCTTGGAGCCACGATCCGATTCTCCGATATATTTCTCCCACATTCTCATCACAGTGTCTTTTAGTTCCTGCAGGGAGACGGCCCCATCCCGATCGCGCTGTGTACCCCCCTTTCATTAGCCTCCTTTTCGGTGATCTTTCCGTCGTCGTTACCATCGTAACCTTCAAAAACTTTTTTTACCTCTGCCATCATCTCCTCCTGGCTAAGCTTCCCGTTGCGATCCGAATCCATTTCTGAAAGGTGATTCTCGATCCAGGGTTTGCGGTTGGGATCATTTTCCCGCGGGGGACCCCGACCCTCTTTTGGGTCGCCCTTAGAGCCTTCAGGAGGACGATCTCCTCCCCTACTTGGGCGACCTTGGACTCCGGTTTGCTCTCGGGTGGTTCCGTCCGGTTGGGTGAAGGTGAATTGAACCTGCCGATTCCCAAACACCTGATAAGCAACCGATCCTTTTTTCCCTCCGTGCTCATACTCAATCCGGTATTTGTTTTGATCCGGGGATGCCTCAAAGCCAGTGATCTTCGCGCCTGGCAAAGGGGCGGTAGCCTCTCGAACCGGTGTGGCATTGGGTTGCGGATCGACACCCCCGCCCTGCACCGATACCTGCCCATGAAATCCCCCGTTGATGTAGGGATAGCTCCTGCTCGCATGATAGTGATAATCCCCCATGGCGTTGGTGTGACCGTGGAAAGAGTCGAGTCCCGTGGTTGGACTACCGTCCGGCTCGTTTAATCCGTAAATCGGATACCCATCAAGCGCCAAGGCCAAAGGGAGGTTGGGCCCCAGCTTCTCAGATAAATGCCAGGGGGCCACATGGTAGTGATAGTCATCCGCTCGCCCGGCATGCCCCCCGTATTGGTCCAACTCCCCCGCCAAAAAAGTGTCTGTCTTGCCATCATTCTTGATCGGATTGAAAATGGGAATTCCATTGGCCGCGACTGCGATCGCCCCCCGAAAGAAGTTTGTCTTGGCCGAGATCCCTTCCGCCGCCGGCACGGGATGCAGGGGAATCGACCAGGCGTTTTTCCCGTAATAGGACTGAGGCAGGGGCACCTGCTGTTGCCAGGCGGTGATCCCCACCATCATGGGATGCGCCGGCATCCCGTCCGAACCTACGTAGAGATATCTTTCATCCCAATTCACGAGGGC
>RGYX01000052.1 GCA_010031845.1 Verrucomicrobiota bacterium | reverse complement strand
GCGGGGAGCTTCTCCTCGTGGTCTGGTAATATGTCGCGCATCGGAAATGCCCCGGTCGTGGTTCCCGCCAATGTCAAAGTGGCGGTGGAGGGGAATCGTTTGAAGGCCGAAGGTCCCAAAGGCAAGTTGGGGCTCGACCTCCCCCCTAAGATTAGTGCCAAGGTGGATGGGGGCCGGATTGTTCTCTCGCGTGAAAATGAGGAGCGGGTCTCCAGATCCCTGCACGGGCTTGCCCGCAGTTTGGTTAGCAATGTCATTCAGGGGGTGAGCACCGGTTACGTAAAGCAGATGGAGATTATCGGGGTCGGCTTTAAAGCTGCGGTCCAAGGGAAGAAGCTGGTGCTCAACCTTGGAAAATCACACCCGATCGAATATCCCATTCCCGCTGAAATCAAGATCACGGTGGCTGACAATGTCCGACTGACCGTCGAGGGCTCGGACAAACAACTCGTGGGCGCCGTGGCCGCCGACATCCGTGGGTATCATCCCCCCGAGCCTTACAAGGGGAAGGGTGTTCGATATGCAGGGGAAACCATCCGCCGCAAGGAGGGCAAGACTGCGCAAAGCAAGTCGGCCTAAACCCATATGCCTAATCCATCTAAAATTCGCCGCGAACGTCGCATCCGGATCCATGAACGGGTCCGCTCCCGGGTACGAGGTGGGACTTCCAAGCCTCGTCTCTGTGTTTCCTTTAGCGGCCGCAACATCTATGCCCAGTTGATTGACGATTCGGTCGGGAAGACGTTGGCGGCGGTCTCCAGCCTGGAGGAGAGTCTCAAGAAATCGATCAAGGCCAACCTGGCCGGAGCGGCCAAGCTCGGTCAGGCGATGGCGGAACGTGCCTCCAAAAAGGGAATTTCTTGTGTGGTTTTTGACCGGGGTGGCTTTTTGTATCATGGCAAGGTGAAGGCCTTTGCCGAGGCGGCCCGCCAGGGCGGCCTGAAATTCTAAATGAGGTAAATTGATGACCACCGCCCCAGTGACCGAAGAGACTCCCGAAATGAAAGATGTGGAGGTTGTGCCTGAGAAGGCTTTCTCCAAGACTTCTGAGTTTATCCCGACTCCCGAGCCTACCCAGCGCCGGGACCGCACCCGTACTCCCTCGGAAATGTTCGAGAAGGTGGTGTTTGTGAACCGTTGCGCCAAGGTGGTCAAGGGCGGTCGGCGGTTTAGCTTTAGTGCCCTGATGGTGGTGGGGGACAACAAGGGGAAAGTGGGGGTGGGATTTGGCAAGGCCCGGGAAGTCAGTGAAGCGATCCGCAAAGGAACTGAGAACGCTAAAAAAAATCTCCATATTTACAATATTGGCCCAAGCACTTTGCCTCATGAGGTCGTGGGGGCTTTCGGGGGTGGTCGGGTGTTGTTGCGACCTGCGTCTCTGGGGACGGGGCTCATAGCTGGCGGAGGAGTTCGGGCCGTGCTTGAGGCGGCAGGGGTAAAAGACGTTCTGGCCAAGTCCATGGGTTCCAGTAATGCGGCCAATGTGGTGAAGGCAACCGTGGACGCCCTTTCGAAATTGCGGACGCGCTCCCAGATTCTGGAAGTGCGTGGCAAGAAACGTGCCGAACGGCCGGCCAAGACAACCAAGGAGAAGAGCGAATGAGACAGACTTCCCCCAGACCCGGTGCACGCCACCGTCGAAAACGCGTGGGTTGCGGAGAGAGTTCCGGCCAGCCCGTTCGGGTGGAAGTATTCGTCTGGGGTTCGAAGGCGGCCAAATGCCGCTCATTCGACGTATTCCCAAGCGGGGTTTTAACAACGCGGTTTTCACCACCCGTTACGCCCCCGTGAATCTGGATAGCCTGGATATCTTTACGGATGGCTCAAAAATCGATGAGGCCACTTTGCGTGCCAAGGGAGTGGTCAAGGGGGAGTGGGAGGGCGTGAAACTCCTCGGGGGAGGAAAGCTGAAGTCCAAAAATCTTGTTCTCGAAGTGCATGCGGCCAGCGCATCGGCCAAGACGGCACTTGAGGCGGCGGGTGGAAAACTCACCCTCCTGAAAAAGTAAGCCTTTGGGCTTCTGACGGGCCATGCTCCACGCCCTTCTCAATTGTTTCAAGATTCCGGAACTCCGGCAGAGGATCATCTTTACCCTCGCGCTGATCGTGGTCGTCCGGGTCGGGGCCTCGATCCCTTGTCCAGGAATCAATCCCTTGGTATTGGGCGAATTCTTCCGCCAGGTGGTGGATCAGCAGGATCGTGGAAGCGTCATTGGTCTTTTTAATCTTTTCAGCGGTGGTGCGCTCGAAAACTGCGCCATATTTTCGCTGACGATCATGCCTTACATCAGCGCAAGTATTGTCATGCAGTTGGCCACCGGGGTCATTCCTTCGCTCGGTAAAATGGTCAGGGAGGAGGGGGGTCGTCAAAAGATCACCCAATACACACGATGGGGCACCCTGATTCTCTGTGGGGTTCAGGGCTATCTGTTGGCGGTTAGTTTTGAGAATCCTGCCCGCATCCCCATTTTTAACGGGATTGATCAGGTGATCCAGCGGATGGGGCCTTTGGTCCCTGAACCCGGATTGGGTTTCCGTATCATCACCGTGATCACCCTGACGGCCGGCACCATGCTCTTGATGTGGATTGGGGAACAGGTGACGGAGAAGGGGATCGGAAACGGAATTTCCCTGATCATCACCATTGGCATTGTGGCGCGTTTGCCGGCCGCCTTGGTGGCGGGCTGGCAGGTTTTTGTGCCCCCCGCCGGAAGCGGACGTGAACCGATCAGTCCTTTTGTCCTGTTCTTGCTCCTGGCGTTTCTGTTTTTCGTGATCGCCTCCACTATTGCGTTAACCCAAGCCTTGCGAAAAGTTAGCGTGCAATACGCCAAGCAGGTTCGTGGGAATCGGGTGTACGGAGGTCAGACCTCCTTCCTGCCCCTCAAAGTCAACTATGCGGGGGTGATGCCGATCATTTTTGCCAATGCCATTTTGCTTTTTCCGGCGAGCATTCTGGGCTTCCTCTTTCCGGGATCGCCCACGGCCAACCGAATTTCCGCGGCCTTGGCCACGGGTTGGCTGCATTACGTCCTGTATGCCGGCATGATCTTCTTTTTCTCCTATTTCTGGGTAGCCATGGTCTTTAATCCCATCCAGATCGCCGACGACATGAAGCGGCATGGGGGATTCATTCCGGGGGTGCGCCCGGGAGAAACCACCGCCCAGTTCTTGGACTACTCCATGACCCGCCTGACCTTTGCCGGAGCCATTTTCCTGACGGCCTTGGCCGTTCTCCCGATGTTGGTGCAGAACCTGATGGGAATCCCCAGCATCACGGCCCAATTTTTCGGGGGAACCGGATTGTTGATCATCGTCGGCGTGATGCTGGATACCATGAGGCAGGCGGAGACCTATCTTTTGCAACGTCACTATGATGGGTTTCTGAAGAAGGGTCGAATTAAAGGACGGACCATGGCCGGGGCAGGGGGTACCTCCAATGCGATTTCGGAGTCGCAGATTGCCTGGCTTCTCGTGATTATCGCTCTGATCGCATTGGGCGGAATTCTCGTTTCTCTTCGCTAAGACACCGTTTGGGCATGCCGATCATTCCCATCAAGGATGCTTCGGGCATTGCCGGGATGAGGTCCAGTTGTCGTCTGGCCCGGAAAATTCTCCTCCAACTTGTCGGGGGACTGGAGCCTGGCCAGACCACGGGTGAAATCGACCGTTGGGCGGGGAAGTTGATCGCAGAATACGGGGCCCGAAGCGCTTTTCTCGGTTACCGAAAGTTTCCCGGACAACTTTGCATTTCGGTCAACGAGGAGGTGGTTCATGGAATCGGGGGGGGCAGACGGCTGGCTTATGGGGATGTGGTGAAATTGGATGTGGGCATTATTCTGGACGGATGGGTTGGGGACACGGCAACCACGGTTGGAGTTGGGGCGATTACCCCCGCTCGGCAAAGATTGTTGGAGAAGAGCCAAAATGCGTTGGCGGCTGGCATCGCTGCGGCGAGGGGAGGGGCCCGCTTGGGCGATATATGCCATGCCGTTGAACGGACTGTGAAAGAGGCAGGCTATACGGTTGTGAAAGAATTTGTCGGGCATGGCGTGGGCAGAAAGCTACATGAAGAACCTCAGATCCCCAATTTTGGTAAAGCCAACACCGGTCCTATCCTGCGCCCTGGTATGACCTTGGCGATCGAACCGATGGTCAATGAAGGGAGTTGTGAAGTAAGAATTTTGCAGGATGGGTGGACCGCGGTGACGGCGGATGGGCGAGACTCCGCCCATTTCGAACATGTGGTCCTGATTACGGACGGGGAACCGGAAATTCTCACCGATTCCCTTGGTTCCGAAAGAGATGCAAAAGCGCTTGCCAGCGGTCAGGGAATTCGATAGGTTTTTCGTTTGCCTTTATATGAGAGTACGAGCTTCCATTAAACGTCGCACTAGTGACTGTCAGGTCGTCCGCCGTCGCGGGCGTATCTATATTATCAACAAGAAGAATCCACGCCTAAAGCAGAGGCAGGGCTAAGGCATATGCCACGCGTTTTAGGCGTCGACATTCCCGGGGAAAAAAAAGCTGAGTTCAGCTTGCGCTATGTATATGGCATCGGGCGACCGACCAACAGATAAACCGCATCATCGGGGTGATTCAAAGAAACCGTTTTCTGATCGAGGGTGATCTACGCCGGGACATTCAGCAAAACCTGAAGCGTCTACAGACCATTAATTGCTATCGCGGCATTCGGCATCGCAAGGGTCTTCCTGTCCGAGGGCAAAGAACTCAAACCAACGCGCGGACTCGCAAAGGTCCCCGGAAGACGGTGGGTGTTATCCGGAGCAAGGACGCTAAGTCCGCCAAGACATAAAGATTTTCATGAGCGACGCAGAAAAAAAGCCTGAAGAAAAAAAACCCGTGGCTTCCAAGCCCGAGGGAGCCAAAGTGAAATCCGCCGCCCCCAAGGCCAAAAAGGAAAAGGGTGGGGCTAAGCCCGGAGGTAAGGATGCGGCCCCCAAAGCCGAGGCGATGCCCGCACCAGAGAGCCTGACCCTCGACGGCTTGGATGATGCGGCCAAAATCAAGATCCCAAAAATCAAGGGCGCGAAACAGATTCAAAACGGTGTGGCCCACATTCTGGCAACCTTCAACAACACCGTGGTTTCCATCACCGACCTGAAAGGCAATGTCATTGCTTGGTCCAGTGCCGGTAAGATGGGTTTCCGTGGCTCCAAGAAGTCGACGGCTTATGTGGCACAAGTGGTGGCCCAAGATGCCAGTCGGCAGGCCATGGCCCACGGCTTAAAAGAAGTGGAAGTGCGGGTGAAGGGTCCGGGAACGGGTCGTGAGTCTGCGGTTCGGGCCTTACAGGCCATCGGTCTGGAAGTTAGCACCATTCGGGATGTGACCCCGGTGCCTCACAATGGATGCCGGATGCGCAAGGCGCGTCGGGTTTAAAGAAAGGAATTTATGGCTCGTTACACCGGTCCGCGTGACAAGATTAACCGCCGTTTTGGGCAACCGATCTTTGGTGCCTCCAAGGCCCTGGAACGAAGAAATTTCCCCCCAGGAGTCCACGGAGCCAAGGGTCGTCGCAAACAGTCTGACTACGCCGTGGCGCTGGGTGAAAAGCAGAAGATGAAGTACGGCTATGGTTTGCTCGAGAAACAGTTCCGCCGCTACTACCAGAAAGCCGTGCAGAGCCGGGGAGTTACCGGTGAAAAAATGCTACAACTGTTGGAGACCCGACTGGACACGCTGGTGGATCGGCTTGGATTCTCCGCCACCCGTCGCGGAGCCCGACAGATGGTGACCCATGGCCACATTGCGGTGAATGGCCGCAAGGTGACGATTCCCAGCTATGCCTGCCGCACTGGTGATGTCATCGAGGTCCGGGAACATCCCAAATCCCGCCAGCTTGGCACCAAGGGATTAGAGACAACCCAGATCCGTCCCGTGCCTGATTGGTTGACCCTGAACAAAGAGCAGTTCAAGGGCACCTTGTCCCGAATTCCGACCCGAGAAGAACTCAGCCCCGTGGCCAACGAACAGTTGGTCGTGGAGTTGTATTCCAGGTCGTAAACTTTTTCCCGCCTGCTACCGGCGGGATTGAGCAACCACAGCATCGGCCGTCGGTCCCTGGCCGGAAAGAGAGAAAAGACCATGCCATTGAGATTAGGAAGATTCGAACTGCCGAACCGCCTGCAAAAGGAAGAGGACGGCTCCACCGAAACCTACGCCAAGTTCGTTGCCGAACCCTTTGAAGCAGGCTACGGGCATACGCTGGGTAATTCCCTGCGGAGGGTGCTCCTCAGTTCGCTGGAGGGTGCAGCCATCACCAGCGTGAAGATTTCCGGGGTTCAGCATGAATTTAGCACCATTGACCATGTGGTGGAGGATGTGACCGAGATCGTGCTGAATCTTAAAAAACTGAAGTTCAAGCTTCCCAACCGCGAACCCCGCTTGTTGAGCCTCAAGGTCAACAAAGAGGGACCGGTCACGGGCGCGGATATCGAACTGGACGCCGGCATTGAA